>NZ_JBMDWV010000372.1:0-23866 GCF_048594605.1 Spirosoma sp. | reverse complement strand
ATCAGGAGGAGCACCATCGCAAAAGGACTTTCCTGGAAGAATACATAGCTTTTCTACAGAAGTTAAAGGTACCTTACGACGAGCAGTATGTTTTCAAACCAGTTGAGGAATAAAGCTAAAAGTTGGTTTTTTCTCATTTATCCCCTCGTCGCGTAGCGACCTAATTTTTGTAGCATAAACGCATCATTCCCAATCTCTCCGTCGCATATCGACCAAACCCAAATTTTTTGCTATTGTTTGGTCGCTATGCGACGGAAAATGGGCGCGGGGCAAAAATGTGTTTTCTACAAACATTAGGTCGCTAATGCGACGACAAACTACGTTATATGTAATAAAAAAGCCCGGCCACTACGTAGTGGCCGGGCTAGGTACTCTGTCTGTCAACTATTAATTATAATTCAATTTCAGCATCGAGGTTGGTGAAGGCGATTTCGCCGTCGTCATTCAACTCCATCAACACAACGGAATCTTTCTTCACATCGCCTGACAAAATTGATTTCGAAAGCTCGTTCAAGACTCGACGTTGCAATACGCGTTTCAGCGGACGGGCGCCAAACTGTGGATCGAAGCCTTCTTCGCCGAGTTTGTTCAGGGCTTCGTCGGTCGCATCGAGCTGAATACCGTTTTCTGCCAAGCGTTTCTTGATCTCGCTGAACTGAATGTCCACAATCTTGCGGATGTTGGCTTGGGTCAGCGGTTCGAACATCACGATCTCATCAATTCGGTTCAGGAACTCAGGACGTATCGTTTGTTTCAGCAGCTCCATCACGGCTGATTTAGCTTCTTCCAGTACCAGCGCGTGGTTCCAGCCTTCGTCTTCAGCAAACTTCTCCTGAATCAAGTGGCTGCCAATGTTCGAGGTCATAATGATGATGGTGTTCTTGAAGTTCGCCACGCGACCTTTGTTATCAGTCAAACGGCCTTCATCGAGCACCTGTAGCAGAATGTTCCAGACATCCGGGTGCGCTTTTTCGATCTCATCCAGCAAAACCACTGAATACGGTTTCCGACGTACTGCTTCGGTCAACTGACCTCCTTCGTCGTAGCCAACGTATCCCGGAGGAGCACCAATTAACCGGCTCACGGCGTGACGTTCCTGATACTCCGACATGTCGATACGTACCATCGCATTCTCGTCGTTGAACAGGTATTCGGCCAGCGTTCGGGCCACTTCGGTTTTACCAACGCCTGTAGTACCGAGGAAGATAAACGAACCGATTGGCCGCTTTGGATCCTGCATACCGGCCCGGCTCCGACGTACCGCGTCCGACACCACTTCGATGGCTTCCTGCTGACCCGCAACTCGTTTGCCCAATTCTTTCTCCAGGTTGAGCAGTTTTTCGCGGTCGCTTTGCAGCATCTTCGAGACGGGAATGCCCGTCCACTTGGCTACTACTTCAGCAATATCTTCGGCCGTCACTTCCTCCTGCATCATCCGATCCGACGAACCTTTGTCTGAACCTTCCTGAGCCAACGAATTTAATTTGCCTTCAATTTCAGGAATTCGACCGTAGCGAATCTCGGCTACTTTTCCGTAATCGCCACTACGTTCGGCCTGTTCAGCTTCCAGACGTAACTTATCAAGTTCTTCTTTCAGCGTACGGCCTTCGTTAACCGATGCTTTTTCGGTTTCCCATTTGGCTTGCAGGTCGTTACGTTGTTCACTAAGGTCAGCAATTTGCTTATTTAGTGAGGTTTCTTTTTCCTTATCGTTTTCACGACGAATGGCTTCCCGCTCAATTTCTAACTGCATGATACGTCGGTTCAGCTCGTCCAGCTCTTCAGGAACGGAGTCCATTTCCAGACGCAATTTGGCAGCCGCTTCGTCCATCAGGTCGATGGCTTTGTCGGGCAGGAAACGGTCAGTAATGTAACGCGTCGAGAGTTCAACGGCAGCAATAACCGCGTCGTCTTTGATCCGAACCCCGTGGTGTAGCTCATATTTTTCTTTGATACCGCGCAGAATCGAAATGGCATCGGCCATGTCCGGCTCATCGACCATAACGGCCTGAAACCGGCGTTCGAGCGCCTTATCTTTCTCAATATATTTCTGGTACTCTTTCAACGTAGTGGCACCAATCGTGTGCAGCTCACCACGCGACAGAGCAGGCTTCAGCAAGTTAGCCGCATCCATGGCACCTTCACCACCCGCACCTGCACCAATCAAGGTGTGGATCTCGTCGATGAACAGAACAATCTCGCCGTTGGAGTCCGTAACTTCTTTGATAACGGCTTTCAGGCGTTCTTCGAATTCGCCCTTATACTTGGCGCCCGCAATTAGCAGACCCATGTCGAGCGAGACAATGGTTTTGCTTTTCAGGTTTTCCGGTACGTCGCCCGAAACGATACGTTGCGCTAAGCCTTCCACAATGGCGGTTTTACCAACGCCCGGTTCGCCGAGCAGTATCGGGTTATTTTTGGTTCGGCGGCTCAGAATTTGCAGTACCCGCCGTATTTCTTCATCGCGGCCAATCACCGGATCAATCTTGCCCGTGCGGGCGCGTTCGTTCAGGTTGATGCTGTAGCGCTCTAAAGATTGGTATTTAGCTTCTGCGTTTTGGTCTTTCACTGAGTTTCCTTTTCTAAGTTCGTTGATGGCCGCCTTCACTTGTTTTTCGCTGAAACCGGCATCTTTCAATAACGTTGCAATTTGGTCTTTGCCGCCCATAAGCCCCAGCAGCATTAACTCGACACTGACAAATTCATCGCCAAATTCCTTAGTGTAGTTACTGGCTTTGGCTAAGGCCGCGGCTGTATCATTAGTCAGATAAACGCTTCCATTACCGCCCGACACTTTCGGATACGTAGTGAGGATGGCTTGTAAAGCGCCGTTCGTATTCTGCAAATTGATTCCCAGCTTCTTGGCAATGAAACCAATTACGTTTTCGTCTTCCGACAGAATCGCCTGGAGAAGGTGACCTGTTTCAATGGCTTGCTGGCCGTTTCCGAGAGCAATTTCCGATGCCTTCTGAACGACCTCCTGTGCTTTGATGGTGTAATTCTTGAAGTCCATGACAGTGCAAGGATGGGTTGTTAACTGTATGACTATCTATAAACAAATCACGGGCCGGTGTGTTATTTCGGTCATTTTGGCGGTCATTTTTGTATTTTACTAATTTTTAGGACAAAATGACGGTGTTTTGAAGGGGGCTAATTTGGAAAAAACCGTTTTTCATAATTGATGGCTGATCGGGAAGCTTTCTGAACGTAAACCGGCGATTGATGCGTTAACATAGTAGTCGATCCGCTTACAATTCATTCATGTCTGTTTTATCACCTTCCTCGTTGAATGACGATCATCTGCTTTGGCAGCAGTTTCGGGGAGGAGATACGGTCGCCTTAGGTCAACTGGCCAAGAAGTATTACCAGACCCTCTTTCATTACGCGACCAAGTTTACCAAAGATAAGACGCTCATCGAAGATTCGATTCAGGACATTTTTCTGAAGCTATGGGAAAATCGTAATCAATTGAGTGATACGTTATTTGTGAAGTTTTATCTGCTGAAAACGCTACGTCATCATCTCTTTAAAATTCATCAGAAGCACCTGCCTGTCAGCGAAACGATGCATGATTGGCTCGACGTAAGCGAGGGCGATAGTGCTGAAAGTCGGATTATTGAGGAAGAAAACTGGCAACTAACCAAACAACAACTAATTGCCCGCGTTGCTGATCTCTCCAAACGCCAGCAGGAGGCACTCTACCTTCGCTATTACGAAAACCTGACGTATGAACAGATTGGCCAGACGATGGGTATCAATTCGCAGTCGGTAGCTAATCTGCTTCAAAATTCGCTCAAGCGCCTGCGCGATCACTGGACGTATCTTTTGCTGGTTTATTACGTCCTGTTTATGTGAGCGTTACGTTCCAGACGAAAATTTTTCTCAAAAAGATTAAGTATAAAGGTTTCTAAAAGGGATAATCCATTGTACAGAGGTAAACAACTGCCTTTTTCAATGAAAGATTATCAATTCTTTGGGGTAGACGATTTTTTGGAAGATGCGGCTTTCCGGCAATGGGTATTTAGTCCATTGCTCACCGATAACGAATTCTGGAATCGCTGGCTAGCTGAGCATCCCGAAAAAGAAGCGATTGTCAGTCAGGCACGGCAACAGCTTCTGGAAATTAAAGGCACGCTCCAACCCCTTTCTGAAAATTACATCGATCAGAAGGTTATGCAAATCGTTCAGCAGGCGCAGATGCTGAATGACTCTGCTGAACAATCGCTGCCCGTTATACGGCGACTCAACCCGACCTGGTATTATATGGCGGCTTCGGTGGCTCTGCTACTAGGTATTTTCTGGGTTTACCGGGCGCAGCAAAAGCCAGAGTTAGCCCCTGTTGCCTATACGCAGCTCATAAAAACCGCTAAGCAGCCGCTGCATGAAGTCGCGAATACCGACAATTCTCCCAAAACCGTTATGTTGCCGGATGGCTCAACCGTGGTATTGTATAAAAACAGTCGCATTAGCTACCCGAAACAATTTGCCACAATCACCCGAGAAGTTTACCTGACTGGACAAGGCTTCTTTCAGGTTCAGAAAAAGCCTGATCAACCGTTCCTGGTTTATGCTAGTGGTCTGGTTACGAAGGTATTAGGTACCAGCTTTTTTGTGAAGGCCTATGAACAGGATAAAGACGTACTGGTAACGGTCCGGACAGGAAAAGTTTCGGTTTTTGCTCATACCGATAAACAGGCTGCCATGCAGAAAGCTGTTCCAGAACTTGGCGGTATAATTCTGACGCCCAATCAGCAGGCTACGCTGGTTCGGGCTGATAAACGCCTGGTTCGTTCGCTCGTAGCAGAGCCTCAGCGAGTTGACGGCCCCCAGAAACTCACTACGTCTTTTGTTTTTAAACAAACCCCAATTGCCAATGTATTTGCGGCACTGGAACGGGCTTATGGTGTGCATATCGTCTTCGATGAAGAGCTGATGGCAAACTGTACATTAACCGCTCGACTCGACGATGAATCGCTTTATAAGAAACTGGAATGGATTTGTGCCGGTACCGAATCAAGCTATGAAGAGATTGACGGCCAGATCATTATTACTGGAAAAGGATGTCAATAAGTTTCAGTATCACTATGTATTAATCACGAACTAAAACCCAGCAATGCATGACATAAAATCGCCCGCTCAATTCTAAATGAAAAGCCGTCGGTGCGTCAACACCGACGGCCCATAAATTCCGTTCGATGTCGCCAAACATCGGCCTCCTGCGAGGCTACCGGAGTCTTTTTGCCAATTCCCCAAGAATCAACAATAAGTGTCAAAAATTATGAAAAACAAACGACAGTTGCGTGAGCAAGTCTTAAAAATCATGCAAATTAGTCTGCTACAGTTTACGCTGGCCATTCTGGTTACGGGGGTTTCGTTAGCCCACGACGGTAGGGGCCAGGAATTACTATACCGACGAATTGATCTTACCTGCACGAACCAGACTGTAGAACAGGTACTGGAACAAATCGAAAAAAATGCGCAGGTGCGTTTTCTGTACAGTGCCGAACTGATTCGGGCTAACCGCCGTGTGAGCTTTTCCATGCACAATCAGCCGCTTTCGGCGGTGCTCGACAATCTGCTGAAACCGCTTCAGATCAATTACGAAGTGTCGAGTCAGCAAATTATTCTGAAACGTGCGGCTGCTACGTCTACAACTCGTTCGGAGGAGCAAAGCCCAAACGTCGAACGGGCCGCGCTCACCGTATCCGGAAAAGTAACCAGTGATGACGGAGAAGCGCTGCCCGGCGTAAGTGTGGTCATTAAAGGTACGTCGACCGGAACCGTTACGGATGTAAACGGAAACTATACGCTGAATGTGAGTGACAACAACGCTACGCTGGTATTCAGTTTTGTGGGCTTTCAAAGTAAGGAAGTACCTGTGAATGGTCAGAGCACGCTGAACGTAACGCTGGCGACTGACGTACAATCACTTTCTGAAGTGGTTGTGGTCGGTTACGGTACGCAACGTCGGCAGGAGCTGACCACGGCCGTTACGTCTGTGAACAGCAAATCTATTGAACGCCAGCCGGTAGCCGGTTTCGATCAGGCGCTCCAGGGACAGGCGCCAGGTATTCAGGTAACATCGCCAACGGGTGCGCCAGGGGCGGGTATCAACGTCCGGATTCGGGGGAACAACTCTGTGAGTCTGACTAACTCGCCTTTGTACGTAATTGATGGCGTACCCGTTCTGCCAACCTACGACCGCGAGCTGGGCGTCGGTAACCAACGGCCTAATCCACTCAATACGTTGAATCCCAGTGATATCGAGTCCATCGATGTATTGAAAGACGGTGCCGCTGCCGCTATTTATGGCTTACGAGCGTCCAACGGCGTTGTGGTAATTACCACCAAACGCGGTAAAACGGGAAAAGCGCAGGTTAACTTCAGCGCTTATTACGGTATTCAGCAGCTTCGCAGGAAAATACCTCTGCTGAACTCACGTCAGTTTGCCGAATATTATAACGATGCACAACGAGCCGCTGGTCAGTCGCCCGCCTTTACTAATCTGGATTCATTGCCCTACAATACTGACTGGCAGGATGCTGTCTATCGGCAGGCCGCTATCCGCAACTACCAGATTAGTCTGAGTGGTGGTACGGACAAGACAAAATACTACGTATCAGGTGGTTATTTCAAACAGGACGGTATTGCGCTGAACTCAGGTTTCGACCGGTATAACTTCAAGCTTAATCTGGATCAGCAGATGAGCACCCGCTTTCGGTTGGGAACCAGCCTGAACCTGAGCCGGACTAACACCAACGGTAGCGTACGTAGTGAATTGGGCGCTGGCAACTCGGGCACGGTATTGGGCGCACTGGCCCAAATTCCAACGATTCCGATTCGAAACGCCGACGGTACGTACAGCATTAACCCCTTCCAGCAATTTGATAATCCCGTTGGGAATCTGCTCGAAACACGCAACAATGCCGTTATCTATCAGGTGATTGGCAATGCCTATGGTGAATTTGATATTCTGAAAAACCTGACGTTTAAAAGCTCGTTAGGGCTGGATTTTCGTTCGCAAATTGAAAACGAGTTTATTTCCCGCGACTATCCGGGTATGCAGAATGCCAGTTCTGCCACGCGTGGTAGCGCACGTACGGGTACCAACCAGCAATTGATCTGGCTCTGGGAAAACACATTGACGTATGACCCCAGCATTGGCGAAAAGCATAATCTGACGTTGCTGGCCGGTCAGTCAACGCAAGTTTCCGACCGCTTCACATCAGGCGCTTCGGTAACGGGTTTTCCATCAAATGCGGTGCCTTATCTGTCGGCTGGTACGCAGTTTACCCGTCCATCCAGCTATCAGGATCAGTGGGGTTTATTCAGCCTGTTTGCCCGTGCCATTTATAACTATGATGAACGCTATCTGGCTACGTTGAGCTTGCGGGCCGACGGGTCGAGCCGGTTTGCGCCGGGTAATCGCTTCGGTTATTTTCCGGCACTGTCGTTAGGCTGGCGCGTATCGCGTGAAGCGTTCTTTCCGCAAAATGGAGCTATTAACGACCTGAAAGTTCGGGCGAGCTTTGGCGCCAACGGTAACCAGGAAATTCCTGCGTATGACCGTTTCAGTACGTATGGCTCTGGCTTTAATTACGCGGATGGAACCGGCATTGCGGGTGGAATTGCGCCAAACCGAATTGGGAACAACCTGCTGAGCTGGGAAACTACGTATCAGTATAACGCAGGCGTTGACGTTGGGCTATTTAAAGACCGGTTGACCGTAAATGTGGATGCGTATCTGAAGCAAACGAAAAACCTTCTGACTAACGTGCCGCTGCCTTACAATGCGGGGGCGCAGACCCCACAGACGACTCAGAATATTGGTACGGTGCAGAACAGAGGGTTTGAGATTGGATTGAATAGTGTCAATGTGCAGGGTGAAGACAACGGCTTTACGTGGTCGAGCAACCTGAACTTCTCGCTGAACCGCAACAAAGTCATCGACATTGGTACGCTACGTAACGATCAGGGCGAAGAGGTTGACCGGACCATTATCGGCGATTACACGATTACACAGAAAGGTGCTCCGCTGGGCGCGTTCTATGGCTACGTTGTGCAGGGGATTTTCCAGACAGCAGACGAAATTGCTGGTGCGGCTACGCAGCCAGGTCAGCCTCAGGCGGGTGATATTCGCTTTGCTGATCTGAACGGTGATGGACGAATTGACGCCAGTGACCGGACGATTATTGGCAACCCGAATCCGAATTTCATTGCCGGTTTCACCAACAACTTCTCGTACAAAGGTTTTGAGCTGAGTCTGTTCTTCCAGGGTAGTTTCGGCAACGACATCTACAACCAGAACCGCGTCACGATAGAAGGCATGTCGGACCCCCTCAACCAGACGACGGCTGTATTGAATCGCTGGACGCCAACCAATACGAATACCAATATACCGCGCGCGGTTCGCTACGACCCCAATCAGAATAACCGCTTCTCGACCCGGTTCGTAGAAGATGGTACGTACGTTCGTCTGAAAAACCTGACGGTTGCTTACAATCTGCCGGGCAAGCTCATCAACAAGGCAAAAATCAACGGCGTTCGGGTATATGTGACGGGCCAGAATTTGCTCACGTTTACTAACTACAGCGGTTACGATCCAGAAGTTAGTGCTGATCCATTCTCGTCGGTTGGCTTCGGTCGGGATTACGGCGTTTATCCGCAGGCTCGCACCTACACGGCTGGTCTTAGTGTCACCTTTTAAGGATTGAATGACTGAGGTGGTTGAATGATTGAATTGTTAGAAGCTCTTCACCTAGCAATTCAATTATTCAATCATTCGACAATTCAATCACTCAACAATTCAATCATTTATGAAACGTCTTATCATATTTTGCATTCCTTTCCTGTTTTTGGCGAGTTGTAATGTGCTGGATAAACAACCCTTGCCAAGCATTACGCCCGAAAACTTCTTTAGAAGCGCCGACGATGCCGAAGCCGCTCTGACAGCCGCCTACGACGCCCTGCAACAAACGGGTGTGTATGGTCAGGATTTGAACGTAGTGGGTGAAATGCCATCCGATAACGTAACGAGCAGCAATGGCGACGTGAACGCACTGGAACGGCTGATCTGGACACCATTGACCAGTCAGATGAACAATACGTTCCAGCAGGCTTACATTGGTATTAACCGGGCAAATGCGGTATTGCAGTACGTTCAGGCAATACAGATGAACGAAACGCGCCGGAATCAGATTCTGGGGGAAGCCCATTTTTTGCGGGCGCTGCATTATTTCAACCTGGTGCGAATGTACGGCGGTGTTCCGCTACGTCTCGAACCAACGGAGTCGGGCGATCCGGGTGTGGTTGCCCTGGCCCGATCGACGACTGAGCAAGTGTATGCCCAAATTGCGACCGACCTGCAACAGTCTGAACAACTGGCTGCTACGACTTTTGGTGGACAGACGGCCAATCGGGCGCGGATCATTAAAACAGCCGCCAATGCGCTACAGGCTCGGGTGTATCTGACACAACACCAGTGGGCCGATGCTGCTACGGCCGCCAACAAAGTAATCACCAGCGGATTATATCAGTTGTCGCCGAGTTTCAATGCGTTGTTTCCGCCCGACAACAACGCGGAGTCGATTGTAGAAGTGCAGTTTGCCGGAAATGCCGATGGTGGGTTTATTCTGCCTGACCTGTTGCTGCCTTCGCCACCCGCTACGTATTCGTTCCCGAAATTCAATATTCCGACGACGGAACTGATTCAGTATGCCGATACATTGAACGATCTGCGCTGGAAGTTCACGGGCGAGGTTGTATCGGCAGGGCGGAACCACGCTAGTTTTGTGATGGGCCGTTCAGCAAATGCCAACGATAACGGACCATTTGTGTATAAGTGGCGGAGCAATCCCAACGCCTTCAACAGCCCTGATAATTACTATGTATTACGGCTTGCTGACGTGATGCTGATGTACGCCGAAGCGTCGAACGAACAAAACGGCCCGAATGAGCAGGCACTTACTCAACTGAATGCGGTACGAACACGGGCGGGTTTACCGACGCTTGCACTTACTACGTTGACCAAGCAAACTTTCCGCGACGAAGTGGATCGCCAGCGTCGTTTGGAATTGGCGTTTGAGGGTGAGCGTTGGTTCGATTTGCTACGTTATGCTCGTCATACACAGGCTGATGCGGGTGCTGCGCATAAAGTGACAGCGCTGGATATAATTCAGCAGGTTCGTGGTTCGCGGGATGTTAATTATCTGCTTTTCCCGATTCCACAGAGCGAGATTAATAACAATGCGTTGATTCAGCAAAATCCTGGATATTAGTGCAGGTTTAACGTAACACGGGGCTTACTCGTGTTACGTTAAATGAAACCAATCCTTTACGATGCACACGCTGCTAGAACAGAAAATTGTTACGTTGGTCTTCCTGGCGATGCTTGGTCTGGGAAGTGGTTGCCAGCGGAAAGGAATCAAACAAACGTCTTCGACTGGCGCTGAATTCTGGCTGACCAATCCCGACCGGTCGGCGTTGTTTGTTAACCAACCAGGCACACTTGCATTTGGCACTACGTCGAATCAGAATCCGACCATCGATGTGGATGAGTCACAGACGTTTCAATCCATCGATGGGTTTGGTTATACGCTGACAGGCGGTAGCGCTATGCTCATCCATCGAATGGACGCGAAAGCGCGGGCGGCTTTGCTGAACGAACTTTTTTCAACCGAAGGCAACAGCATTGGTGTAAGCTACCTACGTATCAGTATCGGCGCGTCCGATCTCGACGATCGCGTTTTCTCGTACGATGATTTGCCCGAAGGTCAGACAGATGTAAACCTGGAGAAATTTTCGCTGGGCCCCGACAAACAGCATCTGATTCCGGTGTTGAAAGAGATACTGGCCATTAATCCGACGATCAAAATTCTGGGTTCTCCTTGGTCACCGCCAACCTGGATGAAGACAAACAATCACTCGAAAGGAGGGAGTCTGAAACCCGAGTTTTATGATACGTATGCTCAGTATTTCGTCAAATACATTCAGGGAATGAAAGCAGAAGGTATTCGCATCGACGCGATTACCATCCAGAATGAACCGCTGCATCCGGGCAATAACCCTAGTCTGCTGATGCTGGCGTCGGACCAGGCCGCGTTTATCAGGAAAAGCCTCGGCCCTGCTTTTCAGAAAGAGAAGATCGACACGAAGATTTTATTGTACGACCATAACGCCGATCATCCTGAATATCCGATTTCAATTCTGAACGATCCAGAAACCAAAAAATATGTGGATGGCTCGGCATTTCACCTGTATGCAGGTCCAATAACGGCGCTTTCGGAAGTACATAATGCGCATCCCGATAAGAATCTGTACTTTACAGAGCAATGGATTGGCGCACCCGGTAATTTGAAAGGCGATCTGGCCTGGCACGTTAAAACGCTGATCATCGGTGCTACGCGCAACTGGAGCCCAACTGTGTTGGAATGGAACCTGGCCGCTGATCCTAAGCAACAGCCTCATACGCCCGGCGGCTGTACGGAATGCCTGGGTGCTATTACGGTAGATGGGAATACAATTACCCGAAATCCAGCGTATTACAACGTAGCGGTTGCCTCGAAGTTTGTTCGGCCGGGTTCCGTTCGAATTCAGTCCAATACGTCAGAATCGCTGCCTAATGTAGCGTTCAAAACGCCGGATGGCCATAAGGTCGTGATTGTGCTGAACACGAAAGAGGCCGCCCAGGCATTCAACATTCGCGAAAAAGGCAAGCTTATCAACACATCGCTTCCCGCTGGCTCCGTCGGGACGTACGTGTGGTAACGGTAGGATTATTAAATTCAGTCGTAAGAAGAAAAGCCGCCCTGTTCTCACAAGGCGGCTTTTCTGTTAAGTATAAGCGCTATTAATCCAGACCTTCTGCTTCGATCGGCTTCATGCGCTCACGAGCAATTTCGGCCTGATAGGGCTGGTCTGTTTCGAACGGACCAGCTAAGACGGCGGCCTCGACATCATTCACGACGTAACGATCATACTCGTGAAATTTTCCGCGAGGAAGCCAGTAGGCTAACAAGCCTGAATAAACCGCTGCCAACGTAGCAGCCGTCCAGCCAAGGATGGGTTCTTTATGCCATTGACGCGTGGCGATCCCACTAAAACCGGCTACGAAAGGAAGCATATACCACGGGTCGTTTAATCGGCGGGCAATAAAGTAACCCGCCCCGGCGGTTGCCGCCAGAATTCCTGCTGATATAGGCTCGTCATCTTCTTCCTGGGGTGTCCAGGCGCCAAGCGTGAGCAATGTATTCGGTGTTCCGACAACCGTAGCCGCTGTGAGCCAGCCCGCGTAGAGGCTTACCGGAATGCGCAGGTATTTTTCAGGTGCTGGTACGTCGGTTTTACCAATTTCCAGGCTCTGGTGCAACCCTATCGCAACCGGCAGGTTTATTTTAGTGGTCAGGTCGGAGATGATAATGCTCTGCGGATCATTCTGTGAGAAAAACCGGCCAAAAATGGCGTTGAGTGCCCAGCTGGCCCACCACCAGGGCTGCGCTTTTTCGTAGCGCGGATTGTGCTCCTCCGACGGAAGGGCCTGATGCACAAGCAAAGCTGCCAGGCCCGAATAAATGGTTGACCATACTGCGCCGAATGCCCATCCTGCCGGAACGATCTGGTTTTTTTCGAATACCTCTTCGTACTCAGTAGGAACGTCGTATTCGTATTCAGAACCTGAATGATCGGACTCATGACGATCCCGGCTTTCTTTCCGCGACTGAGCACTCGAAACCGTTGTGTAAATGATGCTGCCAACGGCAAAAACGGCGGTGGCAATACGCCAAAACGATGAGTTTTTCATAAATCATTACGTATTAAGCTACTGCTTCCGCTTCCTCTAGTTCTTCCTCAGCCTGATTCCTGACCTTTTCGGCTTTGCCTTTCGTTGTCTTGTAGGCATCGATAACTGAATGCACTACGTTGTCGGCTACCGACGATAACGTATCAGAAATAGTGTCGGTTAGCGACTTGGCTTTGTAGCGATATCGGGCCCGGTCAATTGCATTCGATTTGGCATAGGCGAGTCCCAGTGCAATACCGGCCACTACAGCAATACCGATTCCGATTTCCCACGCTATTGACGACGATTCTTCCTCTGCATCTGGCTTTTGCTCCATTTTGCTCCGCATCATCGACGCAACTGCTTCCTGCGGTGCTACGTATGAGAGAATCTCGTACGATTTGTTTTTCAGGCCACCCGGAACAACCTTATGTTTCCCGGCCATCAACGCGTCGTAACCTGCTTTGGCTACCATAACGGGGTCCTGAACTTCATCAGTAACCTTCGCATTTTCGGCACCGGCTTTGTTGAAGAAGTCCGTATCCGTAGCGTTTGGCAGAAGTGCCGTAATCGTTACGTTCGTGTCTTTCAGCTCATTAATGAGCGACTGGGTGAAGTTATAGACATAAGCTTTCGTGCCTGCATACACGGCCATCAGGGGAGAAGGTGCAATGGAAAGCAGCGACGCCAGATTCAGAATTTTTCCCGAGTCGCGAGCCAGCATGTCGTACAGGAACAGCTTGGTCATCTGGGTCAACGTCAGTACGTTGAGGTGAATCATGGCCTTTTCCCGCTCCCAGTCTGTGTCGGTAGCGAACAGCCCGTACAAGCCAACTCCGGCATCATTTACCAGCACATCGACCGTAATGCCTTTTGCTTTGACCTGATTGTAAACATCCTGAGCAGCATCTTCCGTCGACAGGTCTTTGCCTATAACGGTTATTTGCTGTGTGCCATAATTATTTTTAAACACTTCGCCCAACCGCTCTAATTTATCGTCGCTACGGGCTACCAAAACTAAGTTGTAGCCGTCCTGAGCGAACAGTTTGGCGAGTTCCTGCCCAATTCCGCTGGAGGCTCCGGTAATCAGAGCTGTTTTTCCTGTTTCTGTGTTCATAACCGTTTAATCGTTAGTTACTAAACGTATTGAACCACCTCCGGCTAAAGTTGTTTTGATTATTTGCCTGTAGTTATATCGAGTGGTCCACAGATTTTTCCGCCAAATACTGCAGACAAACGTTTATAGGAAGTAAAGAATCTTCTTGAAAAAAGATATGAAAACGCTGATCTTGTTTTTAGTTGTTATCGGGGTAAGTGCAGGTTGTTCTTCGTACCGCATTGTACGTAACGAATCCGATAAAACGGCCAACTGGACCTCTTATCGAACGTTTACCTTTATCGACACCAATCGGATCGATCCTACTCCCAGAGATACGTATCAGGCCGCTATTGAGCAGGTGAAACAGGCCGTAGCGGCTGAATTAAAAAAACGTGGATATGAGCAGGTAGCCAGTAGTCAG
Source organism: Spirosoma sp. (assembly GCF_048594605.1). Lineage (GTDB taxonomy): Bacteria > Bacteroidota > Bacteroidia > Cytophagales > Spirosomataceae > Spirosoma. The sequence continues at coordinate 9,568 of NZ_JBMDWV010000372.1, read as the reverse complement.
ATTGGTGCTTCAGCCGATCTGCTTGTCAACATTGGTGGTATTGTCAACGAAAAAACACAGACCCGCCCAACGACCATTTACGAAGCGCCACGCTACATCGGACAACGGCGGTATCACTGGCAGAGTCAGGAAGTACCCGTTGGTACGTATAAAGAAGGTACTCTGAACGTGCATATCGTTGACGCACAACGTAACAATCTTTTATGGGATGGGGCCGTCTCCAGTGTTTTGAGCAAAGGCAACATAACACCTGAGCAAATTCAAAAGGGAGTCAGCCAGTTATTCACCAAATTTCCTGGCAGCCGTTCATGAAAAAGGACGCCCTTTCGAAAGTGAGGGCGTCCTTTTTCATGAATAGTTGAGCCGCTAACAAAGCCCGAAAGCCTGTGGCTGCGTTCAACCTATTTTGCAATCACTTTCAGGTCAATTTTGCGTAGGGCTGGTCTACGAATCCGGGACGTATCGCGCAAGCTAACGCCTGTTCCCCGGCCAATGGCATCGACACGCAGGTAGTTAATACCATACGAGACCAGCTGTTGCTTAATCAGGTATACCCGTTTGGACGATAAGCTCCGGTTGGTGAAGCCAAAGCCGCTTTGTGCGTCATTTGCGTAGCCCACCAGCTGTACCTGCAATTGTGGATACGTTTTCAGGAGTGTGGCCAATTCGCCGATTGCAGCCTGTGAACCTGGTGTCAGCGAAAGTGAGCCTGGCACAAAAGCTATTCCCGGTAATGGAAAAACGCGGCCTTTGGGCAGAGCAGGGTTGGTCAAATACGGCGTCAATGTCTGCGTCAGTCCACTGGCGATCGTTGTTGGGGCAGGGACAGTTGCTGCCGACGCCGATTTGGGCGCGGTTTCTTTGGGAACAGCCAGGGAGCGAGCTACTGTGTCGGCCTGAACCGTATCGCCGACAACGGTTGTTACGTCACTTACGCTGTCCCGACCATTTGAGTACTTCTGAGTATTCTGATAGATATAATAGCCACCAGCGGCCAGTGCTACAACAACCAGCGCCCCAAACCCCCACTTAGTGAGTGCCCCGTTATCATTATCTGAATCGTCTGTGTAATCATACGTAACCGCTGGACGAGTTGCTGTGGCTACCGGCCGACTGGGCGTTTCAACGGTGGTTCGGCGGGCTGGAGCTGCTACTCCGGCAATAACCTGCTGAAGCCCAACCTTATCAACTAAACGAGGCAGGAATTCCTCAGGTACTACGTTGACCAGTGCATCGCGCTCCGAAAACAGCAAAGCCGCTAGTCCGTCAGCATCTAGTTTCCGGTCTTTAACTTGTTTGCCGAGAACATGCAACACAATCGTTGTAACCAGACCCAGTAAGGAAATAGCGGATGAATTGCGAATACCCGCATAGCTCGAGATCATGGTGCCGATTGAGCTTTTCATCGCTGGTAACAGATGGCTTATTACGTCATTGCCGTGCGTAATCAGCGTATTTGTCTGGGCGGGGTCGCGCAATGTATTGCTTAAGCTATCGATAAGTGTGCCATCATAACGTCCTTTCTGGACATGGTTATAGAGTTGATTAACGCCAATTTCACTGGTGGTACGTTTCATCAACCCTCCAACAATCGTATAAACAAGCCCATTAACGGCTTTATCGGTTTTTTCGGTCGGTTCATCAATATACGTAGCAATACGCGACACAACCTCCGGGTTAAAGACTTCAGTTAAGTTGGCAAACAAATTCATATTAGTGAACAGACTCAATCAGTAGAATAAATAGGTGCTGTTACGTACATCACAAGCTAAAACGATTCTCGAAGCACCAGAAGTACACGAAGTTAATAGATACGCTGAAGAATCCATTCGTACGCACCCGCTCGGGAGCCCTCACTCCAGGAGTGCAACTCCGGGGATAAAATTAGGCAAGGTTTGGCAAAGGTTTCATAAGCCCGGCCAATAAAATTGCCGAAGTTATCGCTTGGGCAATCGTTCGATAACTTCCTGATACTCCGTCTCGACGGCTCTCAGCCGATCCTGACAGAAGGTAATCAACTCACCGGCCAGACGAATTTTGCCAGGCAGTTCATCGAGTGGAATTTGCTCATTTTCAATTTCTTCAACCAACGTAGTAAGCTGGTTATAAGCGTCCTGATATGTCATTTTCTGTGTCAGTCCCAGATCTATAAAGGTTAATACGTACAACTCCTTGCAGCTCTAAGACTCTATAACTTTAGTGTTGATCGTTCCATCCCACATCTGCACCTGAAGCGTTTCATGCGGTTGTATATCAGTGGTTTGGGTTAAAATGCGTCCGTTTCGTAACAGCAACGCATAACCCCGACGCAGTACGTTCGACGGATCGAGGTGACGTAACGTAACGGCTTTTTCTGTCAGATCGGTATGGCGATTCCGAAAATACAGGTGCGATACAAACCGCAGTCGTTCCGTTTCCCGGTCCAGATCTTCGCGAGCCGTTTGCAGCGCTTCGCGGGCAACCACGCGCAATCGATCACGTAGCAGAAGACAGGTTTCCTCAAACTGCCGGTTATGTTCAATCAGAAAAGCCGCAGCTTTCGTTGGCGTTTTTACGCTTTGATGACAAAGTAAGTCGGTAATGCTAACGTTACGTTCGTGGCCAATACCCGCCAGAATCGGAATGTCGAATCCAGCAACCGTTTCGCCCATCAGATACGTATCAAACGAGCCAAAGTCCAGCTGTGAGCCACCTCCACGCACAATGACTACGGCATCATAAGGAACTCCGCTATCACGAATACGCTCTAACTGGCCACAGATGGCTCGTTCGGCACCCTGACCCTGCACCTGCGTCAGAAATTCGTCGATTACAAAATCATAACCGAACGGGTTTTGAGCCAGCTCATGCCGGAAATCGCGCCAACCATCCGAATTGGGAGCCGCAATGAGGGCCACTCGCTGAATAACCACGGGGCGGGGGAGGAGTTGATTAGCCGTAATGTACTGGTCTGCTTCGACCCATACCAGATCCGGGCGATTCTTAACCAATGTATCAAGTACAGCTTGCCGCTCCCGTTCGAGATTGCCAAGTGTGTAAGACGGATCAATTTTCAGAATCTCAAGCCGTAATCCGTACACCGGACTATATCCGACCGATACCAGAAGCAATAGTTGAATGTTGCGCGCAAACGCAACGCCGGTTGCCTGTTCAAAATCGCGAATGGTATGGTGGTTACGTCGCCAGATACAGGCTTCCAATTTTGCCACCGTTTCCCGCCCTCCCGATTCCCGCTCAACAAGCGTCAGAAAACAGTAGCCGCGGTCGGGGTAATTTTTGATGTCGCTTGTTTCGGCCACCACCCATACCGCTTTCTGCCCAAACGCTTCGTCAACGATGGCTTCGAGTGTAAAGGCGAGGTCTGAAAGACGAATGGGAGACATAAAAAAGTTGTAAAGTTGTAGAGTTATCGAGTTGTAGAGTTTTGGGTGCGTCAGCAACTTTCTAACTCAGCAACTCTATAACTCTACAACTTTTTTAGAGTCCTTCGAACTGGCGGAGAAAACGAACGTCGTTTTCGGTGTACAGACGTAAATCGTTTACTACGTACTTCAGCTGTGTAATACGTTCGATACCCATGCCAAACGCAAAGCCGGTGTATTCTTCGGGGTCAATACCGCAATTCGCAATCACCTGTGGATCAACCATACCTGAGCCGGCAATTTCGACCCAGCCCGTGTGCTTACAGATGTTACAGCCTTTTCCACCACAAATCTGACAGGAGATGTCGATCTCTGCGCTGGGTTCCGTAAATGGGAAATAAGAAGGACGAAAACGGATGCGTGTGCCTGGCTCAAACATCTCTTTTACAAAATGATAGAGCGTATCTTTTAAGTCTTTAAACCCCACGTTACGGTCGATATAGAGACCTTCCACCTGATGGAACATGCAGTGAGCACGCGCTGAAATGGTTTCGTTACGATAAACCCGACCGGGCATAATTGACCGGATCGGCCGGAATGCCGTACCAGGCTTTTGCCGTTCCATCAGCCGAATCTGAACATTCGACGTATGCGTCCGAAGGAGCATATCGGAAGAAGCATCGGTATCCGCATTGGCTTTCTCCACGAAAAACGTGTCCTGCATGTCGCGGGCCGGGTGGTTATCGGGGAAGTTCAATGCGCCGAAATTATACCAGTCCGATTCGATTTCCGGTCCATCGGCCACGTTAAAGCCGATACGTTCAAAAATCTGAATGATACGTTGCCGAACCAGCGTAAGCGGATGCTGTGTTCCCGTTAAATTCGGAATGGTGGGTAAGGTAAGATCAACGGGAGCAACGCTCCTGGCCGACGACTGTTGTTCATTGACTAACTGGCTAAATGAATCAAAACGCTCCTGAGCGAGGTTTTTCAGTCCGTTTAATTCCTGGCCAACTGCCCGCCGATCGGCTTGGGGAACGCTTTTGAGACCTTCAAAAAGTTCAGTGATAACGCCTTTGCGACTAATGAACCGCATCCGAAACTGCTCCAGCTGTTCCGGCGAATTGATGGTGTATTGCTCAATCTCCTGATGGAGCTCTTTTACTTTATCCAGCATGCACTACAAATTTTAGCTGTTTGCTTCGACAAAGGTACGCAAAAACTAAGGAGAGCCTGGCTTTCTGAGTAGTGCTATCTCTAATCATTGGCCGGGTAATAAAACCAGGCGCCGGGGATTACGCGTATAAGTAAACACGTTCCGTTCAGTCATTTGTTGATTAAATGGTGCAATAATTTGAAAAGTAAGGAGTTGTAGAGGAAGTGGCAGCAGTGTATCATCACTAATGAATAGGGTCTGATTCTTGCAGATGAATTATTGAAGGAACACAGGTAAGGTAGCTAACGGTGTTTACATCTGTACAGTAATCTTCTGAACATCAGGGAAAAAATTTAGTTAATCAACAACCGAATCAACTATGAATGCATTCGCTAACGAGTCCATCTTCGACACAATGTCCATACCTTTCCACAATAGTGGGGAGAAAATTGCCGATTCTGCCTGCCTGCAAAAGCTACTCATTCCTTTCTACGACCGTAAACGTACCGTTTTTATTGATGAAATCGTTCGCCTGGAAGGTGCAGGGAATTATACGCAGTTTTTTCTGAAAGATGGTACAAAAATGCTTGTGTCCAGGACGCTGAAAGAATACGAAATTCTGCTTGACAATCAAGCTTTTGTTCGTGTTCATAAGTCATGCATTGTCAACCTGGGTTTTGTCCGCAAATTTTTCATTAAGAAAGAAGGCGAACTGGAGCTGACCGACGGACAACAAGTAAAAATATCACGTCGTCGGGCACAAGTATTTGTTGATCGTATTCGTGACTTTCAACCACTGGCCCTGGTTTAAATGAAAACAGGGGCGATTTTCCTCATAAACGGCCGCAGATACGCTTAATCGACGAGTACGTAGTTTTACGCAATAGGCCGGGTACATTCACTCAAAAAATACGCACAAATTAAAAGTTAGTGTTCTGATTATCAAAAGGTTGTCTATGGAGATTGACCCCTGATGATCAGAGCATTTTTTTTGGAACCAGTGGCCATGAGGTAGTTTTGTTTCATCAGTTAGCGATGACCCCAAACTCTCTTAATCATGGAAGCCACTATATTCTCATCCGTACCTCCACTTTCCATAGTACCTCAGTTTCCAGCTTCATACCAGCGTAACACGCAACGTATTGCGCTGCCTTATCTAAATCGTACTATTTTCATCTCTGTAGATGACATTCTTTGCCTACAGGGCGAAGGCAATTATACCTTCCTTTACACCCGCGACCGCAAACGGTATCTGGTGTCGAAAACGCTCAAGGAATTCGAAAAAACGCTGGACGTATCCATATTTCCACGGGTTCATAAATCCTATATTGTCAACCTGGCTTATGTTCAACGCAGCATCTTCAGCAAAGATCATCAGGTTCGGTTAGCGGATGGACGATGCATCGGTATTTCCCGTCGGCGCCTGAAAGCGATTTCCCTGCAACTTTCTCAGTATTGGCAGCGGCTCTACAACTAAGTCAACCTAACACCTGACTTGTAAGCTACTGCGTTAAACAACAGATAATTAATGAGTTATTAAAAAGGGCCAGGTTGCCGGAAACTCTCCGGCAACCTGGCCCTTTTTAATAAATGCTGACCTGCGATCAGAATATTTTATAAGCCAGGGTAACCTGCCATGTTTTCATATCCTGACTGAATTTGCCGGAACTATCGCTGATCTGGGCAATGTCGGAAATGTTACCCTGATACCGTACGTCGAGTCCTAGGGAACCGATATCCAGGCCACCTCCAACCTGATACCCATAAAACGCTTTAGACCATGCATCGTTGAGTGTACCGCTGGTGTATTGATTTAAGGCCTCGCCCAGCCGCTGATTATCATCAATACGTAACGAAATTACTGGCCCAGCCATAACACGGATGGGACCACCTTTGATGCCCAACAGCACAGGAATGTCAAACGTAGTGGATTTGATCGTTACCGTTTCGGTCTGGCCATTGCGGATAACATCGAATGCTCCGGCCCGAGTTGAGTAAAGCACTTCGGGCTGAAGAAATAAATTCTGACCGAAACGGGCATATATGCCAAACGATGTACCCGTTCGACTGGCGTAGCTGTCGCTTATGCTGTTTCGAAAGGTTTGCCCGTCGACGCCAACCGAAGGTGAGCCATTTGAATTTGTTCCGGTCTTAACGAAGTTGCCAAAGGAAAGTTTTGAGAGATTGACGCCCCCTTTGATGCCTAACTGAAAACCACTCTGAGCAAATGTCAACGCGGGAAGCAGGGTAAGCGCAATGAAAAGCAGGTTTTTTTTCATGATTGGTTGCATAAAAATGCTGTTATGTATAGAACGTATTTCAACTGCCTCCGGTACAAAATGTCAACTTATTTCGAGCGAATGGCGTTTTAGTAATGGATAACTGCTGATGAGAAAAGATTAATTGAAGCGCTTCCAGGCTTTGATGAATAAACGCTTTTTGGGTTTAATCAGGAAATCAATTTCATTTTTATCGAACACACTAATCATTATCCGCTACTTGCTGAATGGCCAAGATAAAGACCACCTATTTTTGTCAGAGTTGCGGCTTCCAGTCGGCCAAATGGCTGGGTCGCTGCCCATCGTGTGGGGAATGGAATACGTTTGTAGAAGAGCTTGTTCAAAAAGACGAGCCCGAAAAAGGAAGCTGGCGGAGTCCTTCCTCGGGACCGGGCGGCCTAAAAGTTGCGGCAAAGCCCAAAGCTATCCACGCCATCAATTATGAAGAGCAGCCACGTATCACAACCACTGACGTTGAACTGAACCGGGTACTTGGAGGAGGCATCGTGCCGGGTTCGCTGGTGCTGATTGGTGGAGAACCCGGTATAGGTAAATCTACGCTGTTACTGCAAATTGCGTTGAGCCTGGCCGGAATGCGTGTCTTGTACGTATCGGGCGAAGAAAGCGAGCAGCAGATCAAAATGCGTGCCGAACGGCTCGACGCTCCTACCAGCGATTGCCACGTAATGACCGAAACCTCTACCCAGAACATCTTTCGGGTAGTTGAACATTTTGAACCGGAAATACTTATCATCGATTCGATTCAGACCATGCAGTCCTCGTTAGTCGAATCAGGAGCAGGCAGCGTTTCGCAGGTGCGCGAGTGTACGGCAGAGTTCATGAAATACGCCAAAGAAAGCGGAGTGCCCGTATTTATGATTGGCCATATTACCAAAGAAGGATCGCTGGCCGGGCCGAAAGTACTGGAACACATGGTCGATACGGTGCTGACGTTTGAGGGCGACCGGCACACTACGTACCGGATTCTGCGTACGACCAAAAACCGCTTTGGCAGTACCGATGAATTAGGCATTTACGAAATGCTGGGTTCGGGGCTCAGGCAGGTAACGAACCCGTCCGAAATTCTGATTTCGCAGCGCGACGAAGCGTTGAGTGGTGTAACCATCGGCTCGATGCTCGAAGGAAATCGGCCGCTTATGATCGAAACGCAGGCGCTGGTCAGTGTAGCTACGTATGGCACACCACAACGTAGCAGTACGGGCTTCGATGCCAAACGCCTGAATATGCTGCTGGCGGTTCTTGAAAAGCGGGGCGGATTCCGACTGGGGCAGCAGGACGTATTCCTAAACATTGCGGGGGGCTTGCGCGTCGAAGATCCGGCCATTGATCTGGCTGTCTGCGCAGCTATCGTTTCCAGCTACGAAGATATTGCCATTCCGCCATCGGTGGCGTTTGCGGCTGAAATTGGATTAGGTGGAGAGGTACGCGCCGTGAGCCGGATCGAATCCCGGATTGCTGAAGCTGAAAAGCTGGGTTTCAAGCAAATCTTTATCTCTAAGTATAACCTCAAAGGTCTGGATACAAAAAGTTATAAAATCAGCATTAAGGCTGTTTCGCGCCTTGATGAAGTGTTTCAGGGAGTATTGATGTAGGACTGACACTAACGAGTCGTCAGCTTTTAGTAAATTCTGCCTAAACGTGTTAAGGGAGAAAATCCAACTTAAACCATTTGACGTAGCTACAGTTAGTTTACTTGGTAAGTAGATTACTAATTACTATAAAAATCACGTTATGAGCTACATTAAAGCAGGTAAAGATGCGTCTGGAAACGACATTAAACTTTTTTATCAGGATTTACATCCGGCAAATGCTACATCGACAGTCGTATTGATTCACGGCTGGCCGCTAAGCAGTCAGATGTGGGATTATCAATTAGCCGAACTGCCTGGCCATGGGCTGCGCGTTGTGGCTTATGACCGACGGGGCTTTGGAAAGTCGAGCCAACCCTGGGATGGTTACGATTACGATACGTTGGCCGATGATTTAAAGGCTGTACTGGACGAACTTGATCTACAAAACGTAACGCTGGTTGGGTTCTCTATGGGTGGCGGTGAAGTGGCCCGCTACATGAGTCGGCATGGCGGGGCGCGGGTTTCTAAAGTTGCCTTCATCAGCGCTGTAACACCTTATATGCTCAAAACGGAAGACAATCCGGATGGCGTTGACAAGAGCGTATTCGATGAAATTACGGAAAACCTGCTTAAAGACCGGGCAGATTTTCTACAGACGTTTGGTAAGCAGTTTTATGGTGTCAGCCTGCTTAACAATCCAGTTAGCCAGGCTCACCTCGACGGCGATTTCGCCCGGGCGTACGTAGCGTCGTATAAAGCTACCCTTGAATGCGCTAACTCATTTGCGACAACTGATTTTCGTGACGATCTGACGCAAATTCAAGTGCCTGCGCTCATTATTCACGGAGATGCTGACAAAACCGTTCCCATTGAGTCATCGGGAGAACGAACGGCGGATGCGTTGCCAACTGCCCAATACATTGTCTACGAAGGCGAACCGCATGGTTTGTTCTTTACCTCAAAAGATCGACTGAACGAAGACCTGATCTCGTTTATTCTGGAAGGTGTACCCGTTCGCGAGCGGCCAGAAACTACCGTTATTTATTAAGCAGAGTAATAGCAGAACAGAAAAAGGTACGCAACTGCGTACCTTTTTCTGTTCTGCTAAAACAATACGTATCAGGTAATTATAATTGCCGATACGTTCTTACATAGGCCGAGGGAGTTTGCCCCGTGATC
>NZ_JBMDWV010000371.1:0-2955 GCF_048594605.1 Spirosoma sp. | reverse complement strand
TATAAGTGTTTAAATTTAATAAGTGGCGCTAGCCTACCTTCTGGAAGGTAGGCTAGCGTTTAGTGTTGAGTAATGCCTGTAAAAAGTCAGGGAAGCATTACCGGTGTCACTGATTAGCCATAATTGGCATTTCAGTGCAATAATGTTGGTGAAGAACAGCTAAGATGTTGGTAGCCAATTTTCCTGCGCGTTGATAGGTCCGGTTGATTCAGGATTTCGAAGCGGTGTTCCATTGGCTAAACAGACCAAAACCCCCGTCAGAACGACAACCATACAAATCGTTTTGTAGACTAATTCGTTACCATTTCCTCCCTGGTGCAGGTATGAAATAACATACGGAATGAATGCTATCAACGGGCGACTACTTTGAATGGGCTGCGTAACAGTATGACTAAGCTCGTTCGTTAACCGGATCACTAATGTTGCGGTGAGGCTCACCACGACTCCAATCCACATAATCCCAGTAAGTTGACGACCGTTCGGAAGAATATCGATTAACGAGTTATGCGATAGGAAGTAAATCCCGATGAATAATCCGAACAGTATGGTATAGATCGCTTTGATTTGCTCCGTTTTCTGAACAGATACGGTTCGCATATGACTCATTTTAGTCGTCTGGATATACCGTGACTGGATCGTATCATACACTTCCAGAAACAGTTTGCTGACAGCCGCAACCAATAAGACCCAGTTGCCATTGAAAAATTGTTGCGGATTGATCGGACTAATCGTAAACGCAATCGCGCCCAGGGAGGTCAGCAGAATACCAACGATGTACAAATTCCGATTAACGATCCGATCGTTGAAAAACCAGATGGCTATCGGCACGGAGACAAGTTTTCCCAGGGCATAAAACATGATGAATAATAAGGAATTATCCATCGTCTTTAGAAAAGGTAACATTAATCCGAATCGGATGCTGCTACCTAACCCCAACGCCGTTAACGCCAATGGTTGTTTTCGATACGTTTGAACTAATGTATCTTCATTTTAAGTGGCAACGACGTGTGTTAAAAAGCGACTCAGCGATTTCTCAATGCTTGGGTAAACATAATGCAGAACGAAGAGCATTACGCACTGAAAAGCAAATAAAGCCAACCCTACATTATAATCAGCCAGTGTCATCTGGTACACCTCAAAGGCCGTTACCGAGATAAAACTTGACAGTGTAAAAATCAGGACAAGTTTAGTTTTATTCATGACTCAACTATTTTAGGTGGATTACTAAGATGACAGCATCGCCACGATCAGCATCAAATCCAATCGCTTCTAACTCACTGATCAGGGTTGAGGTGGTTTTGGTTGAAGGAGTAATATTTCGGCCATACAATCCTTCGACAAAGCCCCTGGTCCAAACCTGATTGGTCGGCAGTACTATTCGTGGAATACATTGTGGAACCTCACGTGCGAGAAAATTCAGGATGGTGTCTCCTTCGCTAGTGTCACAACCGGATGGAATAGGATAAATTCTGGTGCCCAGTCTAGAAAAGCCTTCTATCAGTTCTGGATTTTGCGAGAAGCACCCCAGATAGCCTATTCGTTTACCCGGTAAAAAGTCGCGTAAACTGGTTACTAGCCGGATTGTTGCCAGCCCCTTCTTTTGGGCTACTGGCATTAGTGCTATCTTATTTACCCAAGCGAGATATTCTCCCCTATACAGAGTGTCCGAAACCGAAAGGCTGCACATTCCTACGACTTCCTTTTCAACGACCACCATCCCAATGATATCAGCTCGTTCCAAAAGGTGGCCAACGTCCACCGTCATATTCAAGCCCGGAAATGCCTCTCGAACTACATACCGAATAGTGCTACCATACTCATTCTGAAATCTCGAGTGATCTAGTTCGTTGGTCCGAAAAAAGACCCAATTATAACGGTGATCCTTACCTACTGTCGAGGCTACGTTTGTTGGCAGGCGTCGTTTCCCCATCTGAATATGAGGACGCCTGCCCGGGCGTCGAGTCTGACCCGTCGCACCGATCTGTGGTTGCTTGTCCATGATGATGATGGCATACCTGATTCTTCATGGACGATTCGCGCTGCAGGTTCTAGGAAATACTCCGGAATATTTCGTTTTTTTGCAGTGGCCTGTCCATGAAGAAGGTCAGTAGAAGACGGGGGCTGAGTGTTGCAAGCTATCTACCCCCCGTCTTCCTACATGCCCTGTATTTATTTACGTTTAGCGGCAATCTGGCCCAAATTGAGATACGTCTACCCGCTTCAGGTGGGACTGCCTTACAAAGAAACATAAATGGCTGACAATTAGCCTATTAAGGAAAGTCACTCACTTTATACTCGATACAAAAGCTTTAGTCTGGGAGTAAAAAAAAGCGCCTATGCGCTTTAAATGGCGTTTTAGTACAATGCGTGAACAGAAAGATTACATGTTATTCCGTTCATACAAATCATAAAAACAACTAATCCATACCGCTATCCATGACGACTATACCTGTTTACTATTTACGTAGTGCTCTTTATTTTATACTAGGCCATGCAAAAACTATTGCTCATGTCGAGTATAGCGAATACATAGAAGAGCTCGACGATAATAAGATTGGTAAGTATTCAGAAGAGGAGACTATTTGGCTCGATAAGAAAAATTACCTCATCGAAAAAGGATTTGATATCACAGATCGTAAAGTCGGAAAAGTATGGAAGGCTATTCATGATTACTGGGAACCAAAGCGACCATTTACAACTGAACCGATGCAGGAAGAAAGTGAGGATTTTCTTAAATTTTTACATAAACGCCATGATGACAGGACCAAAATTCATTTAGACTGTTACGCCATTTTTACCGAATACTGTGACTTCGTTAAAGGGCAATATAAACCCAAGAAAGGCAAACCAGAGGTTCTAAAAGCAGCCGATTTTAAGATCGACAGTACCCTTGCTATCGGTGTTTGCCTTTTAGCCAAACAAACAGTACTCGATAATGCCCGAGACATTGAATTC
>NZ_JBMDWV010000370.1:0-17000 GCF_048594605.1 Spirosoma sp. | reverse complement strand
CTGGTATTCCTTTCTATAGAGGATTTGTTCGCTACGTAGTGAATGGACCGAAAAAGTTAAGGATACAGAATCTGTCTAAGTGGGTTGAAAATCAAAAAATTAGCCTCGCCAAACGGGTAAGATCTTAGTACGTTAAGCTGGAGAGTGAGGGCTGACTACCAGAGATCAGCTGTATCGATCAACAAAAATAAAACCAAAGGATGGCCCGATAAACCTGGAACAGTTAAAGGGATAGACCCTTTCTTCTATTCGTTTAGGAATGATACGCTATCATTATCTATTGAAGACTTAATCAGTTAACAGAAGTTAGGTAGCTTGCTATAATTCCGTTAGATGATCCGCGCTATGAAGCATACCTGTAAAAAATACAGTTCTGAAAAATTGAGTTAAGCGGATCGTACGCATTGATGTTTACTGGATGAAAGTTGGATAAATGCGTTCTGCGTGCGAAACGCCTACTTTGCGCGGATGGCAATAACCGGGTCAAGGCTGGCGGCTGTGAAAGCAGGAATAATACCTGATATTATCCCGATTATGCTTGATACGCCGAGTCCAAGTACTACGTTACCGGTTGTTAGCTGGAGGTCGAGGCTCCCTAAGCTTACGAACGACAACAGATAAACCAGAAAAATACCGGCAAACCCACCGACCAAACTTAGCAGGACGGCTTCGAACAGGAACTGGAACAGGATAAAGTAATTTTTGGCGCCTAATGATTTCTGGATACCGATAATGTTCGTCCGTTCTTTAACGCTGACAAACATGATGTTGGCAATACCAAAGCCACCGATCAGGATGGAAAAGCCACCAATAACCCAGCCTGCTAACGTCAAAACCGAAAAAATACCCCCAATGGCATTGGCAATGGCTTCAGGGCGATTGATGGCGAAATTGTCGCCTTGCAATGGCCTTAAACCACGTCGGGTACGTAGCAAACCCCGGATTTCGCTCTCAAGCTCCATCAAACCTTCATCGCTGTCGTAGCCTTTAATGGCAATCGAAATACTGGGTTTGATGGAATGAAACAGTCGGGCAAAGGAACCATATGTGATCAGGCATTTTATATCGGGGTTGCCACCTACGTTAAGAATACTCTCGCCTTTCCGCTGCTGAACGCCAATAACCACAAAGTTCAGGCCGCTGATCTTCAGTGTTTTCCCGACGGGGTCCTGACCCGGAAACAGGTTTTCGGCTACGTCGGCGCCAATAATGGTAACGTTACGGGCATTCTCAACTTCCTGTTGCGTAAAATAACGCCCCGCTTCGATCGGAACTTCCGAAATCTTGTTGTAGTCCAACGTAGTGCCCTGAATAAGCGACGCCATGCTGTTATTGCCGTTTTTGACCGTAACGCGCCCTTTAAAATCAATGGCCGCAATCGCCTGGGCGTTTTCAAGTCGCTCACTCAAAACCCGGTACTCTTTATAGCTAGGTTCGGGCCACTGAAAAAACTTCCACCATTGGGTCTCGGTATCGAACGACCAGGGCCATTTTTCGATATATACAACCTTGTCGCCAATAAAGGAAAGGCTATCCCGAATGTTACGTTCCAGTGAGTCGACGAGCGTAAAAACGGCAATAATGGCGAAAATGCCGACCGTTACGCCTAGCAGCGAAAGCGTAGTACGTAATAGATTTGACCGTAATGCCTGCCATGCAAACCGGAAACTTTCGAATGTCTGACGAAGAAACTGCACGTTTATAAATAGCGAAAGAGTGCTCTGACAAATTACGATTCTAACTAATGAAGGTAGTAAATTAACCGGAGTCGCCCAAAGCATTTAGGATGAGCATAAATCTCTGTCGGATAAGTGGTTGATTTGCGGATTGACTGATACTGCTATTTTTGTAGTTTAGGAGTTATAATACCTGTGAGCGTACAACCTACCTATGAAGCAATTTACCGTTCCTTTTCTGCTGGCTGTTGGCCTCTTCGCCTGCAAAACGCAATCGCCCTCGACAACCAGCACAGATACTAAAGTCAACCAGAGTCAGGGGGTATACCAATACCGCGACGAAGACCCGGCGGTCAGGCCGTTTTTCTCTGACAGAACAGGGGTTATCGGTCGAAACGGGATGGTTGCTTCGGCCCACCCCGAAGCATCGCAGGTTGGCTTGAACATCCTGAAAGCGGGCGGCAACGCAGTCGATGCGGCCGTAGCGGTTCAGTTTGCCCTGGCGGTGGTGTATCCGGGAGCGGGCAATATTGGTGGCGGTGGGTTCATGGTCTATCGGGACAAAGAGGGTAAATCCTATTCGCTCGATTATCGCGAAAAAGCACCTGGCCGGGCTAGTCAGAACATGTATCTGGATTCGGTTGGTAACGTTCGGCCGGGTTTAAGTATTAGTGGACATTTGGCATCGGGAGTGCCTGGCTCAGTGGATGGGATGGTGGAAGCGCACAAACGTTTCGGCAAACTAACCTGGGCACAGCTATTGCAACCAGCCATTGATCTGGCCGAGAAAGGATTCGCCCTTACCGAAAGAGACGCACTGGGCTTAAACCGTATTAAAGCAGATCTGAACACGATCAATCCTGGAAAAACGTATTTCCTGAAAAGTGCCGCACCGACCGATACCGGAATGCTGGGCCAGTGGCATAAAGGCGATTTACTGGTGCAGAGTGATCTGGGCAAAACGCTACAACGTGTTCAGACACAGGGACGAGCTGGCTTTTACGAAGGCGAAACCGCCCGTTTACTGGCCGAAGAAATGGTACGTGGCAAAGGCATAATTACGGAAGAAGATCTGAAAAATTATCATGCCGTCTGGCGCGATCCGATTCAGGCGAAGTACAAGGAATACAACGTCATTACGATGCCGCCAACGTCAAGCGGAGGTGTGGCGTTGTTACAGATGATGCGCTTCACCGAACCGTTTCCGTTACGTCGGTGGGGCTGGAATCGCGATAGTACGGTGCAGGTTATGATTGAGGCCGAACGGCGGGTTTATGCCGACCGGGCTAAGTTTCTGGGTGATCCTGATTTTGTGAAAGTGCCTGTAACGCAACTTATTTCCCCTGATTACCTCCGCACACGCTGGACGGATTTTTCGTGGGCGAAAGCCACCGATAGCCGCGACGTAAAAGGGGGTATGATTCCGGGTTACGAAAGTCTCGAAACCACGCATTTCTCCGTGGTCGATCAGGATGGCAACGCGGTGAGCATCACGACCACACTCAACGGCGGCTACGGCAGTCGCGTTGTGGTTGGTGGCGCAGGGTTTTTCATGAACAATGAAATGGATGATTTTAGCGTGAAACCGGGAGCCCCAAATATGTACGGACTGATTGGCAATCAGGCCAATGCAATTGCACCGAATAAGCGAATGTTATCGTCTATGACGCCGACGATTCTGGAGAAAGACGGAAAGTTGTTTATGGTTGTTGGAACTCCTGGCGGCTCCACAATTATGACATCCGTTTATCAGACGATTCTGAACGTAATTGAGCATGGAATGACCATGCAGCAGGCGGTTAACGCACTCAAGTTTCACCATCAGTGGCTACCCGACAAAACCATTTTTGAAAACGGTGCTTTTTCCGACGCGACTGTTCAGGCGTTGCAAAATCGGGGCTACATCCTGGAAAAATTAACCAATACGCTCGGTCGGATGGACTGTGTACTAATCCGCCCTGACGGTTCTTACGAAGGAGCGTCGGATCCCAGGGCTGATAATACGGCGCGAGGGTATTAGTTTATTCACTACGTACCATCAAACTTATTTCCTTTTCCGATGCCCCGAATTACACCCTTACCTGCTGAAGCTGCTACATCCGACGTGAAAGCTGCTTTTGATACCCACGTCACCGACTACCCCGGTAGTCGCATTACGAACATGAAAGCGACGCTGGGTAGGTCGATACTGGCTTTTCAGGTGTATATGCAGTGGTATCCGTTGTATGAAGAAGTCAAAAAGATTGTTGGAGATCGACTCGCGTATCTATTCGCTCATTCGATTTCGGAAGGGTCGAACTGCCCACTTTGCACAACGTTTTTCCGCCGGATCATCATTGACAATGGCGAACGACCCGAACAATTAACTTTAACGGAGCATGAGCAGGCTGTTGTTGATTTTGGCAGTGCTATCGCCCAAAACAAGGGTGAAATTTCCGATGAACGCTATGTGCCCGTTGCCGAGCGTTACACGGATGAGCAAATTGTTGTTCTGGTCGCTTTTGCCGGGCAAATGATCGCTACCAACGTTTTCAACAACGTACTGGAGGTGAACATTGATGAGTACCTCTATCCATATCTTCCACTAACGCAGCAAAGCAATCCTTAACTGA
This sequence comes from Spirosoma sp., assembly GCF_048594605.1. Taxonomy (GTDB): domain Bacteria; phylum Bacteroidota; class Bacteroidia; order Cytophagales; family Spirosomataceae; genus Spirosoma. The sequence continues at coordinate 12,712 of NZ_JBMDWV010000370.1, read as the reverse complement.
TGGCTGATTTTCAGGGTAAAGTAGCGTTTATTACGGGTGCCGCTCATGGACAGGGCCGGGCTGTTGCGTTAGCACTGGCCAGTGAAGGTGCTTCTATTGTAGCCTTCGACCTGGCAAAACCAATGGCTTATCCGGGTTATGCACTCGGTTCAGAAAATGAATTGGAAAGCCTGAAACGGGAAGTGGAAGCAATGAACACTACGTGTCTGACCGCGCAGGGCGATGTTCGGCGGGATGAGGATATAAAACAGGCTGTCGATGAAGCCGTGGCGCAATTCGGACGTATCGATATTCTGTTTAATAACGCCGGAATCTGCGCCTACGGATTAGCTCATGAACTGCCCGAAGAAGAATGGGACGCTATGATTGATATTAATCTGAAAGGCGCCTGGCTTGTGGCTCGGCGCGTCATTCCGGTTATGATGCAGCAGAAATCGGGCGTTATTATCAATAATTCATCCATTGCCGGATTGCGGGGCATGAACCGCCTGAGTCACTACGCTGCGTCCAAATGGGGGCTGGTAGGCCTGACCAAATCGTGGGCTATCGAACTGGCTCCGCATAATATCCGGGTGAACTCCATTCACCCAACAGGGGTCAATACGCCTATGAACGATGGCCTGGCTGAACTGGAAGGTACCACTACGCAGGAAATAGCCGAACGGTCGGCGGGAAATCTGCTACCAGTTCCCTGGGTTGAAACAGAAGACGTATCAGCGATGGTACTCTATCTGGCTTCTGACAAAGCACGCTACGTTACTGGTTCGCAGTTTGTGGTCGACGCGGGCTTGCTTACGCGGTAAGGGCGTATCGGAATCTACTGAGAAGATTTGTTACAATCAGGCAGGACTGAATACCCGTCAACGAGGCATAAAGTACATTGAGGGTCAATAACGACAACTCTCTGTATGCTTTGTGCCTGATTTAGCGGCCCATCTGAGGAATACGATTATTCCATTCGCTCAATCATCCGTATCCTGCTGCCATTCATCCTTTGCTTCGACCGTTCCGGTAGTTTGTAATGCATAGTACTAGCTACGGCCTATATCTTTGTTTCACCAAGCGGGACAATCCCGGCTAGACTTTAAACCGATAAAATTCAAAATATCATGAAAACGCTCATCAAATCACTCGCCATCGCTTTCTCTTTAGGTATTGTTACGTCTGCTGCTACGTTCAGCGAAGCAAAACCAATTGTTCGTCCAGCGGCTGTAGCTGCTTACAAAACAGGTATTTATACAACCGTAGACGGTAGACTGAGCATTGCTCTTGACAAACAAACGGGTGGGGCTGTCGACATCAAAATGACAAATGATGCGGGCAAGGTTATGTACAGCGAACGTCTGGGCAAAAACGAAAGTAAATACCGCATCAAACTGGACATGAGCCAGTTGCCCGACGGTGTTTATCAGGTAGAAATTACAAATGGTGCTGAAACAACGATACGTACCGTTACCCTGTCGACGGAACAGCCATCAAACCCTGGCCGCCTGGTCGCTATCAAATAAGTTGCCTGGTCTACTACGTGTCAACGTAGCGAATTATAAAGTTGGTTGCGCCTGTTAAAGCGGTGCTGGTGTAAACTGGCATCGCTTTTCGGTTTATGCTTACACCAAACTCTGAATAGAAAAGACGTCGAGCTTTGATTTTGTGAAATTCCGAATTCGTCTCAGAACGGCATTTCCATTGTTAGAACCACCGTTGTTTGTGTTACCTTCAACCGTTTCAAATACGTCGTCGTCTATATCGATAATAATCCCGGTATGCATCCAGTCATTGGATGACTTTTGTAGGAGAAAAATATCACCCGGTTTCGCCAGGGAAGGGTTACTACGTATCGTTGAATTTCGGAAAAGAATGCCTTTTTCCAGGCCAACGCTTGCCACTCGGTCGCAGCTATAAGTTTGCGGCATCAGTTTTTTGAAATCCTTCCCTTGCACTGAAGCTGCCTGATCGATAATAGATTGCACAAAACCCATACACCAGAGCCATTCTTCGCCTTCGTTACCATCCATATACGCTCTGACCCAGGGGCCTGAATTAGGTTGCTTATCAATGACCAGTTCGAACGGATGACTGGGTAAATGGCTTTTGGCGGTATTGACAATGAGCGTCCGTAAATCAGCGCCCGGTGATTGTTTGGTAAAGGCAGTCCGCATTGGAGCGGATAATAGCTCAAACGTTTCCTCATCCACGACGCCGGTCTGCGGTACGCCTTTTATTTCCTGGAAATTTTTAACGGCCTTTTCGGTGGCTTTACCGAAGTTCCCATCGATGCCCGTTGCCGTTGCTGCGCTCGGATTTGCCATTGAAAAAAGCGTTAGCCAGGACTGGATTTTACGTACCTCTTTTTTGGTGTTATTAGCGCCGTCTTTTCGTTGCGTGCCACTGATAGCCAGTTCTTTCTCGAAAAAAGTCTTTTGCATGGATTAGGGATAGAATAGGTAGAAGGATGCCGACCAGCAAAGGATTGGTTACGGAACCAGGACACCATTGGCATTGACAGGCTTGTCGAGCATCCAGTTACCGGTTTTAATCTGATTCAGGAAGCACTGTGTGCGATAGACGGTGTTGCGAAGAATCAGTTTTTTGTTAGTTGCCAACCAGGTGTCGCGCGTTTTTACGTAAGCTTTAATCCAAGCTTTTTCGTCGCCACCCAGCGAAGGAGGTACTTCCGGAAAGCGTTCCCGCAAATGCGACGGCACGCAGCCTGAGTGGATGAAACTGTCGTACACAACCAATAAACTGAGGGGTAAGGTCAGATCCAGGCTAATAAAGAAATTCACAGCGGGCGTGTAATAAAGTATATCGAAAAATTCGTCCTGCGTATTCCGCATAATGATATCCTCTCTGGCGGCTTTCCGCAGCAGATTCTTAAACGTAGCATCGTCGGCCAGGGGCACTTTCCCTATTTTGGTACGGAATGGCTTGAAGTCGTTGGCAAAGATTCCGTTTCGGGTAATGTACATATCGATGAGCGATTTGAGATTACCCTGCTCGGTGGTCTGACTACGACCGTAAGTAATTTGCCGGGTGTTATTCAGCCCATCTTTTAGAACAACCAGCGCATCGTACTTACCCTCAAGGCTACTCGTTTCAAAAGCATTGACAACTTGTTCGACTTTTTTCTTTACAGCAGCCGTGATCATGATAGGAACGTTTGGAGGACTGGTTTGTACTTCGCCGATACACAATAAACTGACTGTATACTAAGTAAACAGCACGCTATAGCCAGTAAATTAGCAAAGACAAATGTTACATACAGTCCTCCCGAAACCTTCACACTTTTGAGCGAATGGTTGGAGTGCTGCGTAGACGTTTTATTTTTAGTTAACAGGCAATTATTTACCGGGGGCGGACGTAACAGGAGGCTGAAATAAAAAGTAATCGTAGATGGTCCGGGCTACGTGCGCAATGGTGGCTTCTCGTTCGGCTAAAGGTTGTGGAGAAGGACCCACAAAAACGGCAATAGCTATATGACCCGCGTCACCAGGCAGCGTAATAATGCCTACGTCGTCAGTTGCATTTCCGTCCAGCGAGCCGGTTTTATGCGCAACCAGCGTTTCTGGGGGAAGAAATCCTTTAAGCCGATTCAAACCGCCCCGGCAACGCTGCATCACGGCCAGTAACGTATCACGACTGGCAGGCTGAATCGCTTTGCCACGGTAAATCTGAGCCAGCAGATTTACCATCGCTTCGGGCGTTGAGGTATCGCGCTGATCGTTTTTAAAGTTTGCCTGAGATGCTTTGCGCGCTTCGGGCGTAATGTTTTTGTCCAGGTTATTGTAGAAACCAAGCGTCCACTGGTCGGCGGGGGGTAACGTAACACCATCCAGATCAGCGATCAGTTGGATAATGCTCCGGTCGACCGACATACCCTGAATCCCCAGCGCATTGAGCCGATTCTGAACGGCCTGCGTGCCGCCTACCAGACGTAGCAGAATATCCGTCGCCGAGTTATCGCTGATCACCATCATCAGTTCCAGCAGATTCTGAACCGACAACTGAACGCCCGGTTTGGCAAACAGAACTTCTAACGTACCGCTGCCCGGATGCAGATCCGACGGTTTCAGATCCGTCATGGTCATCATGGAAAGCTTGCCCTGCTCAATCTGTTTAAAGAGTTCGGTCGCAATAGCTACTTTAACCGTACTGGCCATCGCAAACCGATCCTGCGAGTTCAGGCTTATCTGTTTGCCACTTTCGAGATGCAGCGCACACACGCCGACTTTACCTTTTGCCAATTGCGCAATACGTTCCAGTTCCTGTTGCAACCGTTGCGCGGCTACGTCGGTAGTAGTTGACTTAGCAGAAACAGATTGAGCCCGAAGCGGGGTAGGGGCGTTTAGTGAAAGCGTAAGCCCGAGAAGAAGGTAAGGAACGTAGCGGAAAATCATAGTTGTGTGTAATTACTAGCTTCTTTGTTTTTGACTGTATTTGAACAGGTAAATAAATCAATACCCTTGAAAATTAGTGAATAATCTACGTAGTATCAGAGCGGTCTTTACTATATAGAATGTTCATTCCTTTTTACAGACGGTTAATTGGCCGGGGAAACGTGTAGGGTAAAATCACTAAAAAATTGTTTGTTAGGCCATTACACTTCTCAATAGGGATAGTTTTCGACCCAAAATAGCCAGTCTTTCTGAGCGGATCAACGGAACTTTGATCTGTTTACTGCGGCATAAACACTTCCGTTACGGCGGTTGAAAATTACAGTCAACTAATCACACCTCTAACTCTTCTTTTATCATGAAAACGCTTTCGTTAATCGCTATTTACTGGTTGATAACCAGTACGGTATCCATTGCTCAGGTATCTGATGAAAACAGCACAACCACATTGGTCGCTCGTAATACGCCTGACCCTGGGCGGTCTGCAGTACCTTCCGCAGACTTTACGCCTTTAACCAATAAACCGTTCTTTCCGGGCGGAAAACAGGCTCTGGAAAAGCACCTGGAAACGATCGACCTGTATTCAAATTCGGCCCTCAAAGCTTACAGCGAAGGCACTGTTCAGGTGCGGTTCCGGGTTCAGCCGAACGGTTCTTTGACGGATATACAAATCGTGAAGTCGTGTGGCCCTCTTCTGGATGCAGCAGCTGTCAAGGCTATTGTCACGATGCCCCACTGGTACCCGGCGCACCGGGCTGGCGTAGCAGTTAGTAGCCTGGTGGAACTTCCTATCACCTTTCGGAACGACTGAAATAGGATGCACGATCAGGAGGCAAGGCCCTTTGTTGATCGAAAAAGAAATTCTATAAAGAACCCAGTGCGCTCTCCAGATCAGCCATCAAATCTTCTACGTTTTCGATGCCAACGGAATAACGTATCAGACTTTCGGGGATGCCCAGTTGTGCTCGTTGGGCTTCGGTTAATTCGACGTGGCTGGTGGTTCGGGGAGGTCCAGCTAACGTACTGACCGAACCCAGACTGGCCGCTAAATGAACGAACTGAAGTTTGGGAAGAAATTTCTTTACGTCATCGTAACTGCCGTTGAGCGAAAAACTCATCATGCCGCCAAAGCCCGACATCTGTGCCTGGGCAATGTCGTGGCCCAAATGGCTGGGAAGTCCAGGATAAAAGACGTCGGCCACTTTGGGATGATTTTTCAGAAACTGCGCGATTTTCAGCGCCGATGCATTTTGCCGTTCGATACGTAGTTCGAGGGTTTTCATACCGCGAGCTATCATATACGCCGGATCAGCCTGTAGGCTGGCGCCGTTGATTTCCCGAAAGCGGAACACTTTTTCGACCAGCTCGGCCTTCCCGGCCAGAACACCGCCCATTGCATCCGAATGACCGCAGAGAAATTTGGTAGCACTGTGCAGCACCAGATCAGCTCCCAGTTGTAATGGATTCTGGTTAATAGGCGTCGCAAACGTATTGTCGACCACCACAACAGCCCCCACGTTTTTAGCGGCTGTTGCCAGACGTTTAATATCGACGATTTTTAATGTCGGATTGGTTGGCGTTTCCAGATAAACCAGGTCGCAGCCTTTGGCAATTTCGGCTTCCAGTTGTTCATGGTTGGTCGTGTCGCATAACGTAACGTTGACGTTGTAGCCGGGCAGAAAATCGAGGAACAACCGGCTGGCTCCGCCGTAGGTATCTTTAAGCGAAACAACGCGTTTGCCCGGACCCAGCAGCGCAAACAACGTATTGCTGATAGCGCCCATACCCGTAGCGAAGGACGTGGCGGCTTCGGCACATTCTAGAATCCGCACTTTTTCTTCAAATACGTGCACTGTCGGATTCGTATTCCGGCTGTAAATGAACCCGTCAGCTTTTCCCGTTGCTACGTCGTACCACTCATCAAGGTCATCGTACGCATACGTAACGCTGTTGATGATGGGGGGCGTCGTTGCGCCCTGAAAAAAACGCTCGGTTTCGCCCGCCCAGATGGCCGTGGTTCCTTTTTTCTGCTGCGAAAAATCCATGTAAATCAGGTGTTTACTTGATGAGGTAATAGGGAATAAATGAAATCGATGGGTTCGACCCCTCCGGGGTCAAATGTCTTTAGAGATATTGATGACCTATAAACATTTGACCCCGGAGGGGTCGAACCCATCTGTAAACAGGTCAACTTTACTGGGTAAAATACACTTTCTTGATGAGGCCGTTTTCTACTTTATAAATGGCTACGGCCTGAGAAGCGGGTTTTTGTGGGTTGACGGTAACTTTTTCGTGATCGATCACTGTGTTGTTGAGAACAATACGGTTCACAATCTCACAACGCAGCGATTTTGCTGCGTTGAAAAAGGCGCCATAATCCTTACGCATCGCATCTTTCCCTTTCAGAATCAGCTTGTCAGGCAAATCGTACAGTTCAACGTCATCGGCATAGGTTGCCAGAAATGCATCAATATCCCGGGCGTTATAAGCCTCTAGTTGCTTCTGAACCAGGCTTTCGGCCGTTACGTCGGTGGCGACGGCTGTTTTTGACGTGGGTGTGCTCTGGCTGTAAGCGGATAACGTAGCACCAAAAAGAATACAGAGTAGTAGGAGTGATTTCATAAATTGATTGAGTCGAAAACGGGTAAAACGCTACGTAGTAAATGACTAGAAAACACAATACGCTCAGAAAACACCCGGTCGGCCAATTAGCAATCGACTGATCGGGCGGTAGTCGGTAAACGCAATGTCGGGCGCTACGTAGCCAGGTTTGATAGGTTCCTGACGAACCAAATCGGTGCTGAGGTATTTTTTGTTGCTGTCGCACAGAATCGTTACAACGCGCGCATCTGGACCAAGTTCGGTTTGCAGATTAATGGCACCAATCAGGTTTGCGCCCGACGAAATACCAACAGCGATTCCCAACTGCAATGCCAGCTTCTGGGCTACTAAAATTGAATCACCGTCGCTGGCCTGTACTACGTGATCTAGCTCGTTCAACTTCAGAATATCGGGAATAAATTCGTCAAAGAAGCCCTGAATTCGGTGTGATCCGGTTTTATAGCCAACTGACAATGTTGGCGATTCGGCCGGTTCGAGCGGATGCACGCGAATATCGGGCTTACGTGATTTCAGGTAGCGACCGACGCCCATGACCGTACCGCCCGTTCCGACACCCGCTACGAAGGCATCGGGTGTAATATCAACGCTCTGGAGTTGCAGCCAGATTTCTTTACCCGTCGTAAGTCGGTGCGCTTCGGCATTGTACTGATTGGCAAATTGACGGGGCAGAAATACGTGCGGATCTGCCGCGGCCATTTCTTCCGACCGTCGAATGGCACCCAGAAAACCACCTTCTTCTTTTGTGAACAGAATGATGTCGGCACCGAGGCTACGAATAATGTCGATACGTTCCTGACTGATGCCCGCTGGCATAATAATCGTTACCGGATGCCCCAAGGCGCGCCCAACTGCCGAAAACGCAATGCCCGAACTGCCGCTGGTGGCTTCTACTATCCGATCGCCGGGCTGAATATGACCCTGTCGATACGCCTGGTGTAATACGTGAAGCGCCATTCGGTCTTTCATGCTGCCGGTCAGGTTGTAATGCTCACATTTAACGTAGAACGAGCGTGGCTGGCCCTGATATGTATAGAAAAGCTCCAGCATGGGCGTATTACCGACTAAATGCCAGAGGTGTTCAAATTTTTCCTGAGTAGCCGGACTAATTCCAGCTTCGGTGGGTGACAACATCGTAAGAGTCAATAAAAAATTACCCGCAAAGTGCATAAATCTTTGCGGGTAATGAAACGTAACGTGTATATACGGTTATTACGGCTTTGGCTCGCCAGTCGAATTACTGCCAGCGCTCGGTGCCAGCGAGTTGATCCAGGCAGCAATTTTTAGCGCGTCGGCTTTCGGAACCTGCGGCATTGGTGGCATTTCAGTTGCGTAGTCGGGCCAGTTGTGTGGCTTCGGATTGTAAATCAATTCGACAATCTGGTCGTTGGTGTACCGACGTTTTGCTACGTCCGAGAAGGCTGGACCAACTTGCCGTTTGTTGGCCTGATGGCAGGCTGAACACGTATGACGGGTCAGTAAACCTTTCACTTCTTCATACGTCGGCGCTTTCGCCATTGTGACGGCCTGACCTTCTACCAGCTTGGGTTTTGCGCCCGTGGTCACTTTCGCCGGCGCTTTCTTGCCCGTTGCCGGGGCGGCAGTTGCAGCCGCTGGGGCAGGAGCCGGAGCGGTTGCCGAGTTTTTCGTACTTACCTCACTCATCGCCAGTTTTTGGCCGTCTGGAATGTTGTTAAGTGTGTAGTAAGCAATCGGATGCACCAGCGAGTATGAACCTTCCGTACCACGCACGCCATCGAGCGTCAACTGATGAATGTAGTATTTCCGCATGCCGTCCACAATCAGCCGGGCTTTCATTCCATCTGCTGAAACTTTTACACCTTTAAGCGGCAAGGCTTCTTTGTTGATCGTCGGACTCCCATAAACCGAATGGTATTTGTACAGAAAGCTTTCGACACGATACGACGCCAAATCCTCAGCCGACTTCCGATCAACCGGTTTCGTGAATTCCACTTCGAACCCATCGGGCATCGCTTTTACGGTGCGCATTTCAAACGGTATGGCGCCGTTCCAAACCAGCCGCTGCAAGCCTTCGTTGGCTTCACCCGCTGAGCCCCAGCCCCGGTTTGTTTCGCCAACGAAGAGCGAACCGTCTTTAGCAAAAGCCATACGTAGTACGCCCGATCGGAATCCGTTACGTAGTTCGATAGCACCGCCCTGATACTCACCATTCACTTTTTCCATGAATACGCGCGAAATCTTGCTCATACCCTGATCGCCCACCAGCAGTTGCCCGGCGAAGGGACCGAACGCACCCTGGGGTATTTCCAGAATTTCGGAGTTCGAAATACCCAGAATTCCGTGGGGGAGCCAAACGGCTGGTGTTTGAACCTCTACGCCCGAAAATTTATCCTTCATCTGATACAGCAGATTCGGCGTTTCGTTTACTACGGTCTCGGGTTTAATGGCCCGGCCGTTTTCATCCCGGCGCCGACGCTCATCAATGGTTGCGTTGAATTGTTCGGCCGTCAGTTTAACCGGTGAGTTGGCCGCACCAGTCCAGCGCAAACCGGCCGGGTGCCCTACAAATGCGCCTTTTTTGACGTGCACTACACCACCCGAGCCCATCCAGTCGCCCTGGTTGTCGGCGTAGAATAATTCTCCATCGTAGATGCCCAATCCACAGGGCGAACGCATACCCGTTGCCCACGGCTGCATGGTACCGTTTTCGGTAATTTTCATGGTCCAGCCGCGCCAGGGTACCCGGCTTTCGCCCCGCCACCACTCTTCGTCGCCGAACGCTACGTTGCCTGTTACAAAGAATTGGCCGTCTGGTGCAATTTTCGGACCGAAACTATATTCGTGATAATGGCCCGAAAGCGGCCAGGCATAAACCGTTTCGAATACGTCGGCTTTCCCATCGCTGTTGGAGTCGACCATTTTGGTCAGCTCGCCCCGTTGTGCGCAATAGAGTGCCCCGTCTTTATAGGTCAGGCCAAGAATTTCGTGCAGGCCTGATGCATACTTGCGGAAATAGGGTTTGCGACTGGTCGGATTTTCAACGATCCAGACATCACCCCGACGCGTAGCTACACCCAAATTACCATTGGGCAGTACGGTCAGGCCGCCAACTTCGAGTAACGTACCTTCGGGAGCGGTTACCTTAAGAATCTTGAAAAAGTCTTCCTCCTTCGGCGATTCCTGTGCCTGTACTGCCGTGGCTGTTAGCGAGAGCAGTACCGCTATTGTCTTCTGAAAGAATTTCATAATGGATTGTCATTATCAATAAAACGCAGATTGTCAGGGTAATTATGATCTTGAAAGATCGTGTGTCAAGTGAGAGAATCTGCGTGTTATTGAATTAAAAAAGTATCGAATAGGTCAGTTTGCCTTTCACGGGTACAATCAGTTCCTGCCGCCCGTTGCTGTCTCGAATCGTCGGTTTAGCACCTGCTACGTCGTCAATACGGAGGTAGGCCTGACCGTCAACCAGATACATGCCATTTTCCAAAGCGCTGATGCTTGTGCCGCTGATAAGCCGGGCATACAGATCACTGGCCGGATTTGTTACGGTCACTTCACGCTGAATGCCTTTGCCTTCCGCAAGCACCCGAATTTTATCATCGACTGATGCGCCGTAACTCTGATAGCGGAAGGTCGGGCGGTCGCTCTCGTCCAGTACGTATCCTTTCGGACGATAGCTGGAGCCGGTTGTGTCAGTCATCCAGTTGGCTTGAGGAGAAGCTAGTTTTGTCAGGAATAGTACTGGCGCACCCAGGCGCTGCACCATACCTCTCGGCCGCGAAGAACCATCGCCCCGTTCGTGCCACATCGGTGTTGTGTCCAGGAACGAACCTCGCCAAACCTGCACGAGTGCGCCCTTGTCGAGATCGTATGTGTAATGCACCTGCTCAGGAGCCCCTACCGATACGGCATGCGTAACCCGTAGCGTGCGTCCCTGTGTGTTCTTCTCGCCGGGTATATCCATAAAACTACGTAGCATCGTATTGGTCGATGCGTCTACACTGATCGGGTCAACTTCTTCACCATTGCCACCCGCTCCATCACTCATGGCGTATTCGCGAATACCCGGTCCAGCTACGGCTAAGCCCAGAGCGGGCTGTGCCCAATCGACGAATTTGGAGTAGAGCAGCTCGAAAGGTAAATCGCCTTTGGGTAGGTTGGCCTGACCTCTGGCATTCCATTCTCTTGGCTCAATAACCATCTGATTATTAATTTTCAATTGACCGCCACCACCCGGAACGCCGAGGTTAAACCGGTACTCGCCTGGCTCGGAAACGCGTAACGTACCGGTGTAGCGAATCAGAAAATCATTGGGAATACGGCTCACCGAGGCCGACAGTACGGTGGTTGCGCCTTCTGATTCAGGGGCTTTACCGCCGAAATCAGCCTCTTTCTGAAATTTACCCTTATAAACCGCGTATTTCAGATTGAGCAGTTCGGGCCGGGGTTTGTCGTAGGCAACGTAGCGGATGTTACGAAACGCGACGGCTCCATGATCGCCCTGAAATCGGAGAGGGCCAAGCGGTTTTTCATCGGCAAATGCTGAGCCACGCGTTGGGCCGGTTAGTTCAACATCTTCCTGAATAATAACCCCGTTCAGCTCAACCCGAATGACACGTGCATTTTCGGTTTTCTGCCCGTTACCGTTAAAGCGAGGGGCCTGAAATGAAATTTTCAAATGTTGCCACAAGCCGGGAGCCCGACTAGCATTCTGACGAGCCGCGTGGCCTTCGTAGCCTTTCTGGCCTTCGGGGCGTTTTTCATCCCAGCGTTCATAAACGGATCCATTATCGTGCACGTTAGGCGTACGAATGTCCCAACTGTCGCGCAATTGAATTTCGTAACGTCCCTGTAGATAGACACCTGAATTTGATTTGCTGGCCATCATATAATCCAATTCCAGATCAACGTCGCCGTGTTGCAGCGTAGTGAACAGGTCTTTACCATCCGTGGGTTTCTTGGCTGGAGGAATGTTGGCCAGAACACCCGTGCCTTTGTCGGTAAGGAGCGTATTTTCTTTGTTCAGATCAGCCCGGACAGTACCAACAATTCGCCAGTTGGAAGCTGGGTCTGCAAAGGCACTCATATCATTGAGTGATATAGGGATGCCGGGTGCCGGAACTGGCTGAGATAGTGCAAGTTGCGTTGCAAAACTGCAGCCCATGCTCAGTAGCCAGAAAAAGCGGCTTTTAAAGGATAAATGGAACATGAAAAATAGGAAATTTTAGGGGCGAAATCTACCATTTTTTCTTTGAAAAAGGACGTTAATCTCTATTTATCCTATCTTTGAGCGTTTTACCCGTGCGTTCATTAATCCGAATAATTTTCCATGAAAAAAGTACACGTATCGCTTGCCGTTTGCGTCGGTATTGCTGGTCTAGCTTTTGCCAATCAGGCCCTGGCTCAGGATCAGGCTCGAAAACCTAACCCCGAATCAACTGAAATTTGGGAGCCCGTACCTCCGGTTGTTACGCCCGGCAAAGTGTCGGCGAATACCAGTGGAACGACTCCGCCTTCGGATGCTATTGTGCTCTTCGACGGCAAAAATACCGACGAGTGGGTCGCGATTAAAGGCTACTCACCTGCTAGTTGGGAGAAGACCAATGAAGGGCCGCTCAAATGGCCAATTAAAGATGGAATACTCTACTCAACAGTTGGTTTTTCAGCTCGTTCGAAGCAGGAATTCAATGATTTTCAGTTGCATTTAGAGTTCA
>NZ_JBMDWV010000037.1:0-30748 GCF_048594605.1 Spirosoma sp. | reverse complement strand
TACGAACCCAAGTCTGAATAGCCCATATCGTCTACCATAATCAGAATAATGTTGGGTTTACTGGCCGTCGATTTAGCCGATGTTCGGGGCTTTTGCTGAGCAACTGACGTACTGAGCGCAAGCGTTAGCAGCGCCAGACTTACAAAAATTCCTTTCATCCGTGAATAGGTAGCGGGTTTATTAAGCCGCATCGCCTTTTTAGTCTATAATTTTTTATAATCAGGATTGGGTTCTGGCATATTGGCCTTAACCTCCGAGCGCCATTTTTTCAGCAGCTCGGCCAGCTCCTTTGTCTTTTCCGGTAGGCTTGCCGACAGATCGTTACGTTCAGAAACATCGTCGTTGAGATTATACAGTTCGAGTTTACCGGTTTCGTACAGCTCAACCAGCTTGTAGTCTCCCTGGCGAATGGCAGCCGCAGGTCGCCCTTCCTGATTGCTGAAATGCGGATAGTGCCAGAAAATCGCTCCCCGGTCGGTGGGCTGCTTGGGCTTTTTCAGAACCTGGTAAAAGCTCTTTCCATCCGGGCTGTCCGGATGCTCTTTACTGTCAAGTACTTCCAGGAACGTAGGGACAAAGTCAGTTCCTGTTATGTAATTTTTTGTTTCACTACGTTCCGGGATTTGCCCTTTCCACCAGAAGATCAGCGGAATACGTATGCCGCCTTCGTAAACGTGCCCTTTCCAGGCACGTAGCGGTTCCAGATTCGTAGGCGTAGGGCCAAGCTCGGGGAGACCTAAACCTCCGTTATCGGACGTAAAAACCAGAATGGTACTGTCAAGTAGTTTGTGCTTAGCCAGTTGCTCTACCACACGCCCGACTCCATCGTCCATGCTCTCGATCATGGCCGCGTAGTTGGGATTGTACTTGCCCTTCGAGCGCGTCGCGTACGTATTAAAATAATACTTAAGCTTGTCGGACCTGGGCACCAGCATGATATGCGGAGCGGAATAGGTGAGGTAAAGAAAGAAGGGATGGGTTTTATTTTGATCAATAAACTCAACGGCATAGTCGGTCAGCTTGTCGGTCAGGTAGTGGGTTCCCTTATCCTCAAAAACCGTTTTTCCTTTTGCGGTAATGGTATAATTGTAATAATCCAGCCCATTTTTATCGATTACCCGGTCGAATGCAAACCCCTGAGCCGCTGGTGCCGTAGAGTCCGCATTACCCAGGTGCCACTTTCCGACCATACCCGTTTGGTAGCCATGGCGCTGCAGAATTTCGGCCAGCGTTGTTTCGGAAGAAGGGAGGTATTTTGTCCATTTAGCGGGTACTATCGGCGAGTTGGTATCTTTTCGGTCACCGGCAATAAAATTGGTCAGGTGCAGCCGGGCCGGATGTTTTCCGGTTAAAATAGCGGCTCTAGATGGCGAACAAACCGGACAGGCGGAATAAGCCTGGGTAAACCGCAACCCGCCTTTCGCCAGTTTGTCAATGTTGGGTGTTCGGATATACGGGTTGCCGTAGCAACCCAGATCCGTATAGCCCAGGTCATCGGCCATAATGAAGACAATATTTGGTTTTTTCTTCGCCGTTTGCCCGAAAACCGAGTTCCCGATCAGCAGAGAAACAAGCAATAGTGCGCTGAGTTTACCCCAAGTTTGCATGACTATTCCTTCTTTTTAGTGTAAATAATATCCAGGCTGGCCCCCGTATCGCCCTGCTGCTTCATCCAGTCATCCAGTTTCTTCCGGTATTGACTGATACGTTCCTGATAGGCCGGATTGGTCGCCAGATTGTTGAGCTCCCACGGATCGGTCTGCGTATCATAGAATTCGACGGCGGGGCGTTTCTCAAACCGCTCGGTGATACGTTTGGCGGCCGGATCGCTGACAGCCTGTTTCGTCCAGGACGACCACACTGAATCAGGATCCTGTTTTTTGGCATTCATCATGAAGCGGTTGTAATACGCCTGATCCGGCGTCAGATTCAGAATGAGTTTGTAGCGGGTGTCGCGAATGCTACGTATCGGATAAGGATTGCCCTCCGGAATGTTGTTATGAATGCCATAGGCGTACTCCCGCGCTTTTGTACTTTTCCCGAACAGCACGGGTAGAAAACTTTTGCCATCTAGTCCCAGACTGGATGGTCCAGCGATGGGCTTACCGCCCGCTACGTCGATGAGTGTGGGCGTAATGTCTTCGTACTGAACAAGCGCATCAGTTTGGGTACCGGGTTTAACTGTACCAGGCCATTTGACCAGCATCGAACTCTTCTGACCGACGTCCCACAGGTTCCATTTAGCACCCGGAAACTGCGCCCCCTGCTCGCCCAGAAATATGACGATCGTGTTTTTATCCTGACCGGTTTCTTTCAGAAGTTGGGTAATGTCGCCCACCTGATTATCAAGCCGCCGGACCTCTGCCAGATACTTCATGAACTGACGCCGGGTTACTTTCGTATCGACCCAGTTTTTGGGCAGAATAAGTTTATCGGCGTTAAACTCAGTCGTGTCGCCGACTGTCCAGGGCGTATGCGGATTGATGCTCATGACAAATAGGCAATATGGCTGGCTGGTACGCGTGATGTATTCCTTTACATCGTTCAGGTCATAGTCGTCCGTCGGCGCTACGCAGTTTGGCTCGAAA
The DNA here is from genome assembly GCF_048594605.1 of Spirosoma sp. Classification (GTDB taxonomy): domain Bacteria; phylum Bacteroidota; class Bacteroidia; order Cytophagales; family Spirosomataceae; genus Spirosoma. Next base: position 28,160 of record NZ_JBMDWV010000037.1, on the reverse strand, counting down.
CCTTTCACGATCTCAAACGGGAAAACGGTTTTGGGTTTGGTGCTGTGATCTTTACCTGTGAGGCCGACGCGGTAGCCCAGGTCAGCCAGATAGTGTCCAACGCTCTTCAGGTTGTCATAAACCGGTTTGTGATTCTGAAACGACCCATGACGTACCGGATACAGGCCCGTAAACAGCGATGCCCGTGTCGGTACGCACATGGCTTCGGACGTATAAATCTGGTTGAATTTCATGCCCTCACTTGCCAACGCATCAATATGCGTGGTGCGTAAGTTCTTTCCACCGTAGCAACTTAACTGCCGACTGTCCAGGTCATCGGCCATGATGATAATGACGTTGGGTTTCTTCGCGGATTGTGACTGGGCAAATCCGGTGAAGACACTGCCATAGATCAGCAGAATCAGACTGAGCAGCGAGCTGTTTTTTGGAGAAGGGTACATCGTGTATCGGTTAAGGTTCAGCGGGCAACCCGGCCGCTTTCAGGTCGACAAAACCGCCAATATTGTACGCAGCCTTGAAATTCAGGGTCTGCAACGTATCGGCTGCTTTGCCGCTCCGGTTGCCCGAACGACAATAAAGATACACCGGCTTGCTTCTATCCAGCTTACTGATTTGTGATTTAAAATCAGCTGCCCGGAAGTCAATGTTTTTTGAATGGGCCAGATGGCCTTCTCCGTATTCTTCGGGGGTACGGACATCGACCAGATAGGCTTTCCCGGTTTTTACTTCCTGCAGAATCGCTTCCGGCGATTTGTGTGTATCGCCTAATGTACCCTGACTAGTTTGTGCATACGCGCTAAGTGTCAGAAAGATGGCCAAAAAGAGGAGCGGTAATTTTTTCATGGTTTGACTTGTCATCGATTGATGGATTCCAGTAGGGTTTGAGCAGCCCGTACATCGTAGAAATCGTTGATTGGATTAGTTGCCGGATTTTTCGTAATGATCTCCTTCGCCACGTCTGTTACCGAACTAGCGTCCTTGCCAAACGTTTGCAACGCACTGAGTGCCTGTAGGCGTACCGGGCGGCTGGCATCGGTTAGAGCATGTTTCAGTACGTTAATTGGTTCGTCTTTTTCGCCTAATTGATAGAGGGCTTCAGCTGCGGCAATCCGAACGGCGGCTTCCGGGTCACTCAGTAATTTCTGTAGCGACGCTTTTGCTGAAGCAGGTTTCAATACCGTGCAGCCCGTAGCCGCCCAATATCGGACAACCGGATCGGTATCTGCGAGTCGTCTGATAATTTCACCCGCATCCGCTGAGTTGCGCGAGGAAGCCAACGTAGCGGTTTCGATGATCCGGGTTGTATTGTATTTTCCCTGTTTGGCGTAGTCGTACAAGGGTGTCTGGCTGGCAATTTTCGACAGGATGGCTTCGGGAATAAAACCGACATCGGTACTTTGTCGAAGCCATTGCTCATTCGCTTGACGTAACCGGAGCAGTTCTTTCGCGTATCGTGGATCAGTAGCCAGATTGTGAATATTGTCCGGGTCAGCCGCTACGTCGTACAATTCCTCCGTCGGTTTGGGTTGCCAGAATCGGGACTGGATCTCATTCAGTCGACCAGCTTTGTACTCGGCTTCCCAGGATCGGATGGACGGGGCTTTCCACAAATAATCCAGATGCTGGCCGTAGATTTTATGCGGTAGGTAATTCCGGATGTACCGATATTTTTTGTCCCGTACCGACCGCGACAAATCAATGGCTTCGTCCATCCGTCCCCGAAAACCATAAGCGTATTGCCGTTCGGGTTTTTGCTGGGTACCCAGAAATGCCTGCCCCTGCATATAGTCCGGAACCTGAATGCCGACCAGACTTAAAATAGTCGGCGCAAAATCCAGGAACGTAACGAGCTGATCGGTTTGCGATCCGGCTTTCGCCTTCGCCAGATGCGCGTATTTCTTCGGCAGATGAACCACCAGCGGCACGTGCAGTCCCGATTCGTACATAAACCGTTTGCTACGTCCCAACACCCCGCCGTTGTCTGCGTAATAGAACACAATAGTATTCTCGGCCAGGCCAGCCTCGGTTAATTCGTTCAGCAGCTTGCCGAATTGCTGATCCATCGTTTCTACCTTATCGTAATACTGCGCCCAGTCGTGTTTAAACTCGGCGGTACGTGGATGATAGGGCGGAATTGGGGCTTTTTCTGGATCATGACGTAGCGAGGGCAGGGGTTGGTGTAAGCCGCTTTCGTGCGATACGAACAGATTGAACACAGCAAAGAACGGCTGGCCTGTTTTCCGCTTTTTATAGGTCGCCGAATCACTCGACTCATCCCACGCATCGAGTTGATCTGTCGTATTGTAATCTTTCTTCGAGTTATTCGTCGTGTAATAACCTGCTTCGCGTAAATACTTTGGAAAGAATTTTACAAAGGTCGGTACCCGATACGTACTGCGCATATGCTCGGTGCCCAGCGAGGGCGGATACATTCCCGTAATGAGTGTATTACGCGAAGGGGCACAAACAGGAGCCGTCGAAAACGCATTTTTATACAAAATACTCTCTTTCGCGAATTGATCAATATTGGGCGTTGTCGCGTACGGATTTCCATAGCAGCCAATCAACGACGTATTATTGTCTTCACTAACGATCCAGAGAATATTTGGGCGGTCAGCAGGACTTTGTGCCCTTGCCTGAAAAAAGACCAGCAGTAGCAGGCCGATTATGCGTTTACTTATGGTTATCATAAATCTTTGAGTGTCTGATTGGTCAATAATAACACTTACAAATCAGAGCATGTAGTCGTATGGATGGCATCCGCGTAGCAGTGGGCAAATGCTCATGGCTATTACATCCGCTTTCGGCTGCGCGGACTGCCATCCAAACCACTACGTATCATTTTTCAGTTTTCAGGTACGATTGCTGGGGTGATTCAAAATCAAACGTGACTTTGTTGATTTTGCCGTTGAAAGCGAAGGGCACTTTATACGTATCCGCAACTGGAGTCAGATCATCGAAACCAACGTTAACGCCCTCGTGCGAATAAATTGTGGCAATGCTACGTCCAAACACTGTTTCTCCTTCCTTGGACCCATTGATGTATAGGTTGATCTGACCGCTTTTTTTCTGATCGTCAAAACGAACATCAACACGTAGTTGCGCTTTACCGGCCGGAAGCGTAGCCTTCGACTGAACCGTGTATTTGGTGCCATCGCCCAGATTATACACAAATTGCAGCTTCCTGTTCTGGATAAATAAACTGAGACCTCCGGCTCGTCCACCGCGCGATAGCAAAACGCCTTCAGCTCCGTTGGGCGGAATCGTTACGTCGGCGGTGAGTGTAAAGGCTTGCTTCCCGGCAAGTGGACTGGCAATGTCGATCAGCGTTTGAATGCCCGGATACAACACCACCTGATTCAGGTTCTTATAGGCCGATGGCCCAACGGTTGGTGGCGTACCATCTTTCAGCGGATAGATGTTGTACTTAACCGCTTCACTTTCAAACAAATCACGCAGTTCTTTCAGTTTTTCGGGCTGACTAGCCGCCAGATTGTGCAATTCATTGAAATCCTCATTCAAATTATACAACTCCCATTTATCCTGATCGAATGGCTGCTTCTTAACGTGAAGCGTACCGGCTTTCCAGCCGTCCTTGTAAATCGAACGCGTTCCCAGGATTTCGTAATACTGCTGCGTGTGCCGGTCTTTTGCCTGAGCGTCGGTGAGGCTATAGGCCAGACTCGTTCCTTCGATGGGGTCCTGTTTGTACCCGTTGATACTCTGCGGAATCTGAGCATTGATCAGTTCAACAGTCGTTGGCAGAATGTCGATGACGTGGCTGTATTGTGTCCGAAACGTACCTTTTTCTTTAATGCCTTTGGGATAGAAAACAATCAGCGGATTGCGGGTGCCGCCCTCCGTATTGGCATCCTGTTTCCACTGCCGGAAGGGCGTATTGGTAGCGGCTGCCCAACCCAGTGGATAATTCGCTTTGGAAAACTCGGTACCGATCAGGTCGATTTCCTTCAGGTTTTTCTTCAAGTGCTCATCTTCCGAAATTTCCGGATCGAAGTTATTGACTGTACCTACGAAAGTCCCCTCCTTACTGGCGCCGTTGTCGCCTACCGATACGAAAATTAACGTATTGTCGAGTTGCCTAATCTGTTTGAGATGGTTCACAATTCGACCAATTTCATAATCGGTGTAACTGAGGAAACCGGCGTAAACCTCCATAAATCGAGCGTAGAGCTTCTTTTCCGGCGCCGACAATGTGTTCCATTCTTTAATGCCTGGATTGCGGGGAGGTAGGACTGTGTTTTTTGGTACAACACCTAACTTGATCTGATTGGCCAATACCTGTTCACGGTAAACATCCCAGCCCGCATCAAATTTGCCTTTGTACTTATCCGACCACTCTTTCGCTACCTGGTGGGGAGCATGCCCGGCTCCGGTCGCTACGTAGAGGAAAAACGGTTTGTCGGGTGCGGCTGATTTCTGTTCCGTTACGTACTCAATCGCCTTGGTGGCCAGGACTTCGTTGAAATGCCTGCCATTCTGCGCATCTTTCACCCGACGGGTATCTTCCCAGAATTCGGTATGCCACTGATCAGTACTGCCCCGCGACGGAAATCCATAAAAGTGATCAAATCCACGACCCGTTGGCCACCGGTTGAACGGCCCAGCCGGCGTCAGATCGGCCAGGGGCGTAATGTGCCATTTGCCTAAGGCAAACGTATTGTAGCCATTCTCTTTCAGAATTTCGGCTATTGTCGCTTTCTCAAACGGAATCTGGGCATCGTAGCCAGGCGTTCCGACGGCATTCTCCGGAAAAAGACCCATATGAGCCGAATGGTGATTCCGACCTGTCAGAAGGGCTGCACGCGTGGGAGCGCAGATGGAGGTTGTATGAAAATTGGTGTAACGAAGGCCGTTATACGCCAGGCTATCCAATGTAGGCGTCTGGATTAATCCTCCAAAAGAACTTACCGCCCCGAAGCCGATGTCATCCAGTAAAATCCAGACAACGTTTGGAGCACCCTGCGGAGCTTTTTTTCGATCGGGCCACCACTGCTGTGTTTCGGCTACGGTTTTGCCAATAGCGCCTTTGTAGGGCTGGACGGGCGTATATTGCGCTCGGGTGGCGGACGTAGTGGCAAGCAACGCCCAGGCTGCGAGCGAGAATTTATTCAAAGAAAGAGGAGTCTTTTTCATGGTAAAAACTTAATAATGCCCGTTGATTCACCCCTAAAGTCATGCGCGGCCTTAGGGGTGAAAATTGGTTGCTATGCTATTCTCAATTCAGGTTCAATTGCATTTAATCCAGGAGAGACAAGTTGAGGTTCTGCAACCGGATCGGCTATGGTCACATCTTCTTTTACCATCGGTCCACCGTATGACAACTCGCTTCCTTCTTTCTTCGATTTCAGGATAGGCCACATAAACTGAGCGTACCATTCTTCCTGCTGATACGAAGCAATACCATACGATTTGGGGTATTGGCGCGTAATGAGTCCTGTGCCGAAGATGACGTCCCACAGAAAAAACATATTCCCGAAGTTGCCTTTGTAGTGTCCTACGCCATCGTCATTGGTATCGGCATGGTGTGCATGGTGCGTAGCGGGTGTCGAGATGAATCGTTCGAGAACCCAGGCTATCGAGTGCAGCCATTTATTTTCATAAAAAGGTTTATCCCACGGAATACTCGAATGAGCCAGCGTAGTAATAATCGACTTAATACCTTTGACGAATAGGGCCGGATACCCCAGTCCTACGTATACAAGCGCCGTGGTCAGGTACGTCTGTGAAAAAAAGAGGGTGTAGATAACATTCTGCCGACTTGCCATTGCCATACCCATATACGGGGCAGAATGGTGAGTACGGTGAAACCGCCACAAAAACGGTACTTCATGGTGTAGTCGGTGATACCAGTACTGAGTCAGATCGTCAGCAACGGCAATGATCGCAAATCCCCACCAGAATGGCACCCAATCGAAGGTGGCCTTTGCATCAGGTAGTATGTAGGGTAAAAATTTTAGACCGAAATACGCCACCAGCGGTCGGATAACCAGCTTAGGAACCGTAAAGCACGTAATGTCTAACAAAATCTCGTTTCGGTTCCAGTGCTTTTTATAGAGTCCAAGCGAAAATTCAACAACGCCCAGTATAAGCACCAGCGTGGGCAGGCCCCAGGTGCCAAGGTTCTTAAAGAGTTGTTCAAAAAACGTAACCATGGTTTTATGATTTTAGCGGTTTGAGTTGGTGATTGAACGTAGCAGTCGGTGTGGTGTCGGGTTTATTTTTTCACGGCAACGGTATGAGGTTGTTTGGCTTTCTTCTCCCACGGACGCTGCCCCGTGAGGTAGAACGTAGCGAACATAAGCAACACGGGCAATGCATATAGAAAGAGGCTGAGTAGGGCGTTTCGGAAAATGCGTCTGGCAATTCTGGGTTCCATTTTCATTGGCTATCGCTAGTTTTTTAGGGTATGAAGAGAAGAGTTTGTTGATGAAGTTTTGTAGAGCATTTTTTGCGTGAGCCGAAGCCCAAAAAAGAGAATCAGGAAAGGCACCAGGGCAACGATAATGCCGATCAGAATTTTCTTTGCCAGCAGGATAATGTCGGAGAAGATCATGACGTAGTAAGTTGTTGGTTAATAGCCTGGGTTCTGTGTAATTAGGGCATTGTTGTCGATTTCCGATTGTGGAATCGGGTATAAACGATGTTTATCGGCGGCATTGGTTTTGCCAACTTTATGCAGGTTCGTTACGAAGGTGCTTTTACCTGAAGCGTCTTTCTGGCGAATCAGATCGAACCAGCGCTGGTATTCAAACACAACCTCCAGTCGCCGATCCAGGTAGACAGCCTCCCGGAACTGATCTTTGGTTAATCTTGGAGTTATATCGGGAAGGCCTGCCCGGTTGCGTACCCGGTTCAGTGATTTATACGCTTTGGCAGTAGGACCATTGGCTTCGTTTTCCGCTTCGGCATGAATCAACAGAAGTTCCGCGTAACGCAGAATGGGTACGTTAGCCGCCGACTCACTTGTAACAGACGTGGAATTCGGGTCCCACCATTTGTGAAAAAAGGGTGTGGAGTCGTTCGGAACGGTGGAGTTCGTAATAGGAAGCGCGTATCGCCGACCATTGGTTGGACTGACAAAATACCTGACAAACGTTACGTCCCGGCGCTTGTCGTTTGGGGAGTATAGTTTGTAAATGCTGTAAAATTTGTCATTCCCATTGGTATAATACCGAACCATATGGGCGTAGTTGCCAGAAAGACCCGGAATGGACGAAAGAATGGTCCGTGGGTTTTCGTTGTTGCCCTGTCCCAACGCATTCGACTTAAACTGCGCTGAGAAAATGTGTTCTACACCATTCTTGGTAGCGGGCAGAAACACATCTGCATAATTCGCGAACAGATTATATCCATACGTACCCGTGCCGCCATCGGCTGCCGAGAGCGCTTCTTCGGCTTTTTTCACCGCATCCTGGTAGTGCGTAGTAAGATTGAGTGGGAGCGAGGCCTTGGTCAGATACACCTTAGCCAACAAAGCCCTGGCCGCTCCGGCCGTTGCCCGGCCTGCGTCGGGTGAGCTATACGAAGCGGGTAAAACACCGGCGGCTTCGGTCAGGTCTTTTTCAATCTGCGCATATATCTGTGCCGAAGGCGTGCGGGCGATGGCATAATCTGACGCATTTACAAACTTCTGATATTCGGTAATCAGCGGAACGTCACCGTATAAACGTACCAGGTTGAAGTAATACAAAGCCCGCAGGAATTTGGCTTCTCCCAGCAAACGGGCCTTCAACGTAGCGTCGAACTCAATGGCAGGAACCTTCTCCAGCACTACGTTTGCTTTTTTAATGGCCGCATAATGTTGTTGCCAGAGTTCATACACACGCAGGTTGGTGGATGAATGCGCCAGAACGGCCAACGAACGAACGTCGGGGTTCGTTGCCCCTGGACCCGGATCTTCATCGTCGCCCGCCATGTTCATACCCGTATTGAACAACGTATTGTAAGGCGTTTGTACGGAGCTTCCGCCCGAGTTAAGCATAAAATAAACGGCGTTGACTGCATTGATGGCGTCGGCCTGTGTTTTATAATACTGATCTTCTGAGATGAACGCTTCGGGATTTTCTTTTAGGAAATCGCTGCAAGCGGTAAGGGACAGTGCGGCAAAGCCCAATACCAGGTATTTCTGTAATTTCATGATTCGTTACGTTTTGTAGCCGGATTAAAGTGATAGAGAAAGACCCACCTGATAGGACTTGTTATTTGGGTAGACTCCGGAATCAACGCCTTTATTGATGAGCGATTGGCCATTTAAGCTAACCTCCGGGTCGTAACCGGTGTAGTTTGTCCAGGTAGCCGCATTCTGAGCCGATACGTATATCCGTAGATTGGAAATTTTAGCCCGGCTTAGTAGTGCTTTAGGCAGGTTGTAGCCGAACGAAACGTTTTTCAGCCGGTAATACGTAGCATCTTCGATAAAGCGGTCCGAAATGGTAATCGCCGGGTCCTGATATGCCGCTTTTACATCAGTATTGGTATTGGCTGGTGTCCAGCGATTCAGCAGGTCTTTCGAAGCATTGGTGTAGCCTGTACCGAGTTCCAGGTTTGCCCGGTTGGCATTATAGAGTTTTCCACCGATGGAGCCCTGAACGAAGATCGACAGGTCGAACCCTTTATAATTAAACGTATTGGTCAGCCCGGCCGTAAAACCGGGTTGGTTCGCAATGACGACCCGGTCGCCAGCCTGCGTAATGACCCCATCGCCGTTGATATCCCTGTATTTCTGACCACCCGGTTTGTTATTAGCCTGTGGAGTAAGGGCAGCATCGCCGGATTGAATGATTCCATCGGTCTGATAAACAATGAACGAGCCCAGCGGATAGCCAACTTTGGCAATAGAGGGGGCAGAGATTACGGGAATGATTTGATCAACGCCGTCACCCAGACTCAGAATTTTATTTTTATTGGTAGAATAGACCAGAATGGTATTCCACTTCAGCGCACCTGTCAGGTTACGGGAATTAACGGATAACTCAAATCCCTGATTCGAAACGGCACCTATATTCTGGTAAATTGTAGATGCTTGGCCATTATAAAAATCCGACAAACCAGACGTTCCTGGAACGGTGCGGCTTAACAGCAGATCGGTGGTTTTTTTGTAATAATAGTCGGCCGTAACCTGAATCCGGTTGTTTAGCAAGCCCAGGTCAATACCCGCATCGACCTGAAAAGTTTTCTCCCAGCCCAGATCGGGGTTTGGCACTGTAGTAGGCGCAAAGCCCGAAACCGTAGTATTGGAAAAATTGTACCGGAAATAACCCAGCTGCGAAAGCGACTGGTAAGGTGGGATGCTCTGATTACCTGTCAGGCCGGCGCTTACGCGTAGTTTCAATACGCTCACACTGGGTACCTGGGCGAAAAATGGCTCGTTACTTACGTTCCAGCCCAACGCTGCCGACGGAAAATAACCCCATTTGTTGCCTCCCCCGAAGCGCGAGGAGCCATCAGCCCGTAACGTGAAGGTTACTAAATACTTATCGTCATATCCGTAATTGATCCGGCCCAGATAAGAAGCTAACGACCAGCTGTTGGCAAACGAACCAGGGGTTCGGTTGGTGATGCCGGTACCCAAGTTATTGTACGAGAAGGCATCCGTTGCAAAACCGGCGGCTTCGGCTACCGATCCTTTCGAATCAGATTTCTGAGCTGTGAACCCAACGACCGCGTTGATCTTATGCTTTTCCTGAATAGTCCTGTCGTACGTCAGCGTGTTTTCATTGAGCCAGTTTGTCGTAAAGGCAGAACCGATGATGGCATTTCCGTTCAGGCTTTGTCCTTCGGCCGTACTGCTGGGCAAATACCGATTCTGTTTGTTATCAACAATATCCGATCCGACCAGCACTTTTGCTTTCAGCCCATCTAGGAGAGTATATTCAACCGCTACATTACCCAGAATACGGTTGGTAATGGTTTCGTTAAGCTGATTATACAGGGAGTTAATCGGGTTCTGAAGGCTTGACTCAAACGGGCTGTTTACAACAAATGCGCCATCATCTTTATAAATTGGAAGCGACGGGGGCGTCAGGAGTAAGTTTCCGATAATAGCCGCTGGTGCTACGTTCGCTTTGGTATTGCTGGCGGTTAAGTTGGCCGAGATCCTGAATTTCGAATTGTACTCATGCGCTACGTTGATCCGGGCCGAAAGCCTCCGAAAATCAGTGTTTTGCAGAATCCCATCCTGCTTGAAGTAATTGCCCGAAATGGCGAGCTGCGTCCGCTCTGACCCGGAAAGAATTGATACGTTATGGTTCTGGATAGGAGCTTGTCGGAAAGCAGCTGCCTGCCAGTCGGTTCCCACGCCGGACGTATCGAGCGAATAACCCAAAGCCGTGGGTAACGTAGTGGTCTTCCCCGAGTTAGCAGCAGCGTCTTTGCGCAACTGCCACCATTCGCGGGCATTCAACAGCGGAATCGTCCGGATGACGCTCTGGACTCCGTAATACCCATCGTAGTTAACCGACGATTTGTTTTTGGTACCGTTCTTGGTAGTGATAATAACTACACCATTGGCGCCCCGTGAGCCATAAATAGCGGTTGCGGAGGCATCTTTTAGTACGTCGATGGTTTCAATATCAGACGTATTGATGGACGACAGCGGGTTTATCTTCGAGCCATTGGTAACGCCAGCATCCGTCAGAGAATAATCGTTGTTTATCGGGAATCCATCAATCACGTACAGCGGGTCGCTGCCAGCCGTAATCGAATTATTTCCACGGATCTGCACACTGACACCGCCCCCAGGTTGGCCAGAGGTTTGCGTGACAATCGCCCCTGCTATAGATCCCTGCAGGAGCCGCTCGACTGAAGCCACCGGCTGGGTACGGATTTCGATGGGTACTGAGGCAATCGAGCCCGTAATATCACTTCGCTTCTGGGTTCCGTAACCAACCACAACCACTTCACTGAGTTGGCTGGTGTTTTCCTTTAATTCAATCGAGATGGTGTTCGTCGTTGCTTGTATTTCCAGGGGAGTGTAACCGACGTAATTGACCAGTAGCGTGTATGGGAGTATCTGGCCGGTTCTCAGTAAAAATTTACCGTCTACGTCGGTAGCGGCTCCGTTGGTGGTCCCTTTAATCTGAACCGTAGCACCGATGAGCGGTTCTTTTGTTTTTTCATCGACAATCTTGCCCGAGAGCGTCGAGTTAATGACGGGGGCTGTTTTCTGGGCAAAAACGAGTCCTGGTAGGATAAGAATCCAGATCCATAGTAAAAAGATAAATCTTTTTTTCATTGTTTTGTACTGGTTAAACTAAAAAATAGGGTTGCACCACAGTCGCGCAAACGACTGCTGCTAATTCAGTTGCCACTGAGCCTTGTTTTTTGACCGGCCAGTCCTGCTGCTACAGGACTGGCATTTTTTTTACTGAAATCCGGTAATTCCGCTGCTACAGACGTACCGTTTGTTACTGCTATTCTCTCAAACCAATCCGCTGCTACAGATTCTTCTGACAGTATTTACTCCAATTAACGTGCTGATATGACACAGCGGAATCCTAAATTATTACTGGCACTACTTGTTTCCCCTTTACCGCGGCTTCCAGCCTGATAACGAACGCAATACTGATCGCTACAAAGAAAAGAGCCTCCCCGTTGAACATGCTTTACGGCGCCTGGCTCATCTGGATCGTAGCTATCGACAGGACCTTTTGGGTTACTGGCCGGACTTTTTACGTAATAATCGGGTCGGTAAAAATCACTGCACCATTCCCACACATTTCCTTCCATGTCGTACAAACCGTAGGCATTAGCCGGGTAGGTCCGCACCGGCGCTGTTGTCTGGAAACCATCTTCAGCCGTATTGGCGTTCGGAAAATTCCCCTGAAAAATATTGGCTACCCATTTGCCTTTGGGCTTCAGATCAGTACCCCAGTAATACTTCGTGTTCGGGCGGCCAGCACGGGCAGCAAACTCCCATTCGGCTTCGGTTGGTAAGCGTTTGCCAGCCCAGCGGGCGTAGGCAACGGCATCGTCGTAGCAAACCTGAACAACCGGCTCGTTGCCTTTACCCACAAGGCTACTTTTAGGACCTAACGGATGCCGCCAATTCGTTCCAGCAACGTATTGCCACCATTGCAAAGGATTCTGGAGTGATACGGCACGGGTTGTTGGGGTGAAAACAGCTGAGCCAGGAACGAGTTTGTCAGCAGGAACACCCGGATAATCGGCCGGATTTAGCGGACGCTCAGCGATCGTTACGTAACCGGTAGCTTTTACAAATTTTTCAAACTCGGTATTGGTCACTTCGTGGGTATCCATCCAGAAAGGAGCGACTTTAACTGAATGAACTGGGCGGGCATCCGCAAATTCGTTACTTCCCATCTGAAAATTTCCGCCCTGAACGAGTACCATCCCGGCAGTCCCTTGATCGGTAGCTGGTTCGGCCAGACTGCCCGAGCGAACCATGGCTGTCCGAGAGGGAATTTTGCACAAAGGACCTTCACAGCGTGCTATAGGCTCCGGACGAATGGATGTCGGCGCGTAATCGACAACGGTGCTTTTTCGGAAGAACACCGAAACAACAAAGATGGCACACGCAGATAAAACTGTTTTCATGGTTTTAAGAGCAACCTACTACGCTATAGAACGGATAATAAAATAAGCTTGTACAGATATCTTTTTGAGTTAATCAGATCAGGGAAATTAAGCGCTGATAGGATAATTTAAGTATTATATCTATCGGATATGTAGACATTAGTAAATGCAAAGCAAATGGATAACTATTATTGGATAACTCTTCTGTTTTAAAGGGGGCTTATGTCAACAACAGCAATCAGCTATGAATGCCAAAACACTCATTTCGTTATAAATCAACTGTGTTGAACGTAGGGACTTCATAACGCGCAAATGGTACAGACAGGGTCAACGGAAAAGCTTTGTTCTCTGATCGTTTCCTGATGAAGATGCACAAAGGTAGAAACGCATTTTCTAGAAAAGCAAATATTTTTTATCAATTAAAATGATTAATAAAATAAAATACTGAAAAATGAGTAAAAAGCGGCCTGAAACAGTAGTAGTCTATAGATTCGACATAGTTTTGACTTGACTATTTTTATACTGAATAGGATTATTTTATTTGTTTGGTAGAACAAATATTTTACAAACTGAAACAGATTATCGTTGATGCTATACCTGATCTATAAGGTGCCGTCAATACATCGAAATAGCCTTTGTCTAGCGCTAACAGAGCAAAACATTCCATAGTACCCACAGTTAACAGATTAACTAGATTTTAATGTCAGCTCGCTTGTTAACCTGAATTTAAGATGGAACATTTGCCTTTTTCACGACGTAACTTTCTCCATCAACTGGGAGCCGCTACGTTACTGGTGCCCGGTTTTGCCATGTCAACAGGACTGCAGGGATGCGGAAGCAAAAACGACGAATCAAAGGCGGAGTCGGCTTCGTCTGCCACTACAGAATCGGGTTCAGCGCGTAAGTTGGGCATTGCGCTGGTTGGTCTGGGGAAATACAGTGAAGGACAACTAGCCCCGGCGCTGGAGAAAACCACCAATTGTCGTCTGGCCGGAATCGTTACGGGAACGCCCGAAAAAGCCGAAAAATGGAAAAAGAAATACAATATTCCCGACAAGAATATTTACGATTATAAAAACTTCGATCAACTTGCTGATAACCCCGACATCGATATTGTCTACGTAGTGCTTCCTAATTCAATGCATGCCGAGTATACAATCCGGGCGGCTAAAGCAGGTAAGCACGTGATCTGCGAAAAACCAATGGCGATGAATCCGGGAGAGTGCCAGCAGATGATTGATGCCTGTAAGAAGGCTAACCGGCAGCTTTCAATTGGCTATCGTTTGCATTTCGAACCGCATAATCAGGAAATGATGCGGCTTGGCCAGAAGAAAGTGTATGGTAAAGTAAATCAAATCGTCGCCGAAAATGCGCAGAAACAGGATGAAAGCTCGCCCTGGCGCCTTGGGCGAGGGGTTGGGGGTGGAGGTCCGCTACGTGATGTGGGCATCTACTGTTTGCAGGGAGCGATCTATACAAAAGGTCAGATTCCAATTGCGGTAACAGCAAAATATCATCCTGTAACCGATCCGGAGAAGTTCAGCAAGATTGAGGAAGGCATAGACTTTCAACTTTACTTCGCTGACGGAACAATGGCTAACTGCAAAACCAGCTTTAACGATAAATACAACAAACTGCGCGCCGAGGCAGCCAAAGGATGGTTCGAACTATCGCCAGCTTATGCCTATGATGGACTGGAAGGCAAGACCAGTCAGGGGAAGATGGAGATTGAGAATGTACCCCAGCAAGCTCATCAGATGGATGCTTTTGCCGACTGTATTTTAAAGAGCAAACCCACTACGGTACCGGGCGAAATGGGCATGCGTGATGTGCAACTGATCCAGGCTATTTTTGAGGCTGCTACATCCGGGACCAAGGTATCGACTAAGGACGTACTACAGATAATAGATTCCACTGCCGCCTGAAAGCAGATGCCTAAAGAGAACGCGAAATAATCAGGTGCGCAGATCGATCATTATTCCTGATCTGCGCACCTGATTAAGTTCACCGCATCAGTCTTGAAGCTACTGAGCAGAAGATAGTTTCATTAAAACAATACCACCCAGTATCAGAAGAGCTGCCAAAAGGCGAGTGACAGTTAGACTTTCGCCAAGGAACGTAACGCCAATAATGAAGGCGCCGACCGCTCCAATACCTGTCCAGATGGTATAAGCCGAACCAAGGGGAAGTGTTCGCATCGCTAACGAAAGCAGGCCAAAACTTGCGATCATAGCGACCAGGGTGATGATTGACGGGGTAAGCTTTGTGAAGCTCGCAGATTGTTTCATTGAATAGGCCCAAACGACCTCTAACAGACCCGCCAGGATTAGATATATCCAGGCCATTACGCTTGTTGGGATGAGCCGGGTCGTCCCGGATGTTTTCCCAATACGGGGGAGGTCGTTCCTCCTGAGCGTTATCAGGTACCAGCTACAAAACGGCGAAGGTAGCTGATCGGCACGCTGTCATTATCTGCACAGAAAAATGACAGCACAAAGATAAGCAATCGTATGCGATTAGGCTTCTTGTGTTCACTACGTCTGAAGCTATCAAAATCGTTAAAATTTAACCTCCTCTACGAGTTTTAGGCTGGGTAAATTCGACATTCATGCATCTTTACGGATTATGAAAACAACGCTTCAACTCTTTATTCTCGTGTTCGTAGCTGGTTTGCTGGCTATGACGACTGCCAAGCCAACCCGTATTATCTTCTTTGGCGATTCAATTACGCAGGCGGGCGTCAATCCCGGTGGCTATATCGACCGGCTGAAAAAAGTTATGCCTGCTGATCAGTATGAGCTGATTGGAGCCGGTATTGGTGGCAATAAGATTTATGATTTGTTTCTGCGAATGGACGAGGACGTTTTGGCGAAACAGCCTAACGTAGTGGTTATCTGGGTAGGCGTGAACGACGTATGGCACAAGGCTACATCAGGCACAGGCACCGATCCTGATAAATTCATTAAGTTTTACAACGCGGTCGTTAAGAAACTCCAGGCGGCTAACATCAAAGTTGTCTTGTGTACTCCAGCGGCTATTGGCGAAAAAACCGATATGACCAATCAACAGGATGGCGACCTGAATCAATACAGCAAATTCATCCGGGATATTTCTCAAAGTCAGAACCTGCCTTTGGTTGATCTACGCAAAGCGTTTCTGGAGTATGACCTTCAGAACAATCCAGAAAACAAAGATCGTGGCATTCTAACAACGGATCGTGTTCACCTGAACGACACTGGTAACCAATTTGTCGCCGATCAGATGCAAAAAGTGCTTACGGCAAGTAAATAATAATTAGGTTAAAACGTAGCGGGGCATGTTAGAAAACCTGCCCCGCTACGTTTTAGAGCAAAGCTGCGCCAAAAACACCAGCACTATCGCCTAGTTTTGGCTTCAGAAATAACGTATTGAGTCGACCATCATTAAAAACGTATTTCTTAGCACGTTCAACGCCTTCGGTATAAAGCAGATCGACGTTGCCGACGCCCCCTCCCAGTACAATCGCGTCAGGGTCAAGCATGTTGACAATTGTGGATATGGCGCGTCCGAAATAGTCCAGGAGCCGCTCGACAGTAGCTGTAGCATACGGGTCAGTACCCTGATGGTAACGTTCCAGAATTTCCTTAAGGTTTCGATTTTGACCCGTCTGATCGAAGTAGAATCGTTGCAGGGCTGGCCCCGAAATAACCTGTTCGTTGCAACCGCGTTTACCGCAATAGCATGGATAGCCGTTTTCTTCCAGAATATTATGGCCCCACTCGCCCCCAATTCCTTGCCGGCCAGCCTGCACAACAGGGGTGCCATCGTGTCCGCGAAAGACGACACCACCGCCAACGCCTGTTCCCATAATGACGCCAAAGACCATCCGAAAGTCAGGAATAACGTCCTGTACACTACCCATTGTGGCTTCTGACAGCGCAAAGCAGTTTGCATCATTCATCGTCTTTACCGGCACGCCCAGCGCTTTGGTCAGATCGTTTTGAAACGGCATCCCGTTGATACAGATGATGTTTGAGTTCTTCATCGTATCGGTGCCGGGGTCGATGGTGCCGGGTGTGCAAAAGCCAATCTTATCTGGCTGCATACCCGTTTCATCTTTAAGCAGTTGAATAAGTTTGCTTATTTGGCCGATTATGTGTTCATACCCGTACTGCGATTCTGTATCAACACGTTTGCGGATAAGAACGGCATTGGGCGAGGGGGCACTTAACACCACGCCTTCAATCTTGGTGCCGCCCAAATCGACACCCCAATAGGTTTGCATTCCGTAAAAATTAACGTTTTAAGTTTCCTGTACTACGTCCCATCTAAAACGTAGTCGCGTATTTAGCGAAGGTCGTTGATAGCGCAGAAATCCATATCCCCATAGTCGAGGTTTTCACCGGCCATGCCCCAGATGAACGTGTAGTTCGACGTACCAGCTCCCGAATGAATCGACCAGTTTGGCGAAATAACGGCCTGCTCATTCTGCATCCAGACATGACGGGTTTCCTGCGGCTGTCCCATAAAATGACACACGCTCTGACCTTCAGGAACTTCGAAATAAAAGTACACTTCCATTCGCCGGTCGTGTGTGTGTGCGGGCATGGTATTCCATACGCTACCCGCTTTTAGCTCGGTCATGCCCATCTGCAACTGGCAGGTCGGTAATACGCTATTTACGAGTAACTTGTTGATCGTACGGTGGTTGGCGGTTTCCAGAGTGCCTAATTCAACCACTTCTGCTTCGGCCCTTGACACTTTCTTACTGGGGTAGCTGTGCGTCGCTGGTGTTGAGTTGAGGTAAAATTTGGCCGGTTTATTCTCATCGAGGGAAATGAACTGAACCTCCTGCGTGCCCTGGCCTACGTAAAGTGCTTCCTTGTATTCCAGATCGAACGTAACGCCACCCGCCACAACCCGGCCAGGGCCACCTACGTTGATAATTCCCAATTCGCGACGTTCCAGGAAGTAAGCAGCTTTGAGCTGGTCGGGTGCCTGTAACGTAACAGAGCCAGCTACAGGCATAACGCCCCCGGTCAGGTAGCGGTCGAAGAACGAAAGCACCCAGCGGGCCTGATCGGCGACAAACAGGTTATCGATAAGGAAATTTTGCCGAAGCTGATCGGTCGTCATGCCTTTCACCTCCGTAGGCGACGTAGCGTAACGACTTTCAAAGGTCATTTCCTGTCCGGCAAGATTGGGTGCAGACGTGGTTAATTCGGTTTGCATAGAAACATCGGTTGCCTACAAACATAGGCGTTTAGGCATTTTTTAGTAAAATAAATGCAAAATGGCGGTTTTTCGTCGGTGAAGCGATTAGGTTCTATAGACTAATAGACAAAAATAGCGCTGTAGTACGTACTACGGACGAAGTTATTTTGATTTTAAATACCGTCTTCGTAGCACTTCGCCCGTGTTGGTTGTTACTTCCATAATATATACGCCAGCGTCCAATGTCCTGACAACGACCAGATCCCGAATAAGCTCCTGTTGAATAAGCGCCACCCCAAGTAGGTTTGTAATTTTAACGGCAGTGGCGTAGGTAGTGCCTGTAAAACCGAGCGTAACGATATCGCCAACCACATCGTTATAAATAACAAACGGGTTATGGTCAGGCTGTCTAAATAAAGAAATTACCGGGGTAGACTGCCTGTTTCCATCAAGATCTACCGCCTGAACGCTATAATAAAGCATCCCGGTTTGTGGAGGAACTCGGTCATAAAACGTATAGGCCCGGTTGGCAACGCCTGAACCTTGGCTACTCACCTGGCCAATATTCGTAAACGTGACAAAATCGTCAGAGCGTAGCACCAGAAAAACATTATTGCGGGTCTCTTGGCTGGTCGACCACTTAATCTCCATGCCTTTAGCAGGGTCCCATGAGCCGGTAAAGGCTGAAAAGGTTACTGATTGAGCTAGTGTTGATGCAATACTTATTCACCAAAAAGCAACAAAGAAATAAAAATGTATCAAGTTAGACGAGTGGTATAAGTGATAGTTAGCAAGTTGAGTTAAAATTGAACAGGTATCTATTAATTGGCAAATAATAGCGTAATTTTTTAGCTACTTTATTTAGCAATCATGTGTACTTGATGGAACATACTTGCTATCGATTAGTGACTATATAGAATCGCGTAGAGAATATTCCAGATACGGCTTTTCCACCGCCTGGCTGTAGGTTCCTAACTTGTTAAAGTTTCGTAAATGTCAGGTCGCTAATAAAAGATACGCTGATTTAACTACTTCTTGTGCTGAAATCATTTACCGACTTACGTAAGCGATACGCAGCTATGAAACAGTTTGTTTACTGCCTGGCGATAGGTATACTTCTTTATTCCTGTAACGAGGCAAAAAAATCAGTAGAGTCTATTCATTATGGCTCCAACAACGGAAAATACGCAACCATACATGGCACGAAGATTTATTATGAAGAATACGGTACCGGCACGCCCTTACTTCTGCTTCACCAGGGACTTGGATCAATCGAAAACCTGGGCGGTATTATTCCAGAATTATCGAAACATTTCCGGGTGATAGCACCGGATGCCCCAGGGCATGGCCGGTCTGAGCAGGCCGACAGTTTGAGTGGCGACTTACTGGCCGATTATTGTTCTGTTCTTATTGATCAGCTTCAACTTGACAGTGCTTATGTGATGGGCTGGAGTATGGGTGGCAATACAGCCTTACTGCTTGCCGCCAACAGGCCCGATAAAATAAAGAAAGTAGTCAGCGGAGCGTCCAACACTAAATCGAGCGGACTAACTCAGGAAGGTATAGACCTGAAAAAGGAGTACACTGTAGAGGCCGTACGGGAAGACAGTACCTGGCTGGAGCATTACCAGAGCCTGAATCCTCAACCCGACAAATGGGTTAAATTTTGGCAGGATACGCAGAAAATGTGGTCAGGAGAAATCAAAATTCCAGACGACAAACTTTCCCGGATCAACGTACCTGTGCTCATTATACGCGGAGATCGCGACATGATAAAACTCGAACACAGCATTGATATCTTTCGGTCACTCAAAAAAGGACAGTTGTGTATTTACCCGAATATAGGACATGAGATGCCTGAAGAGAAAGGGGAGATGCTCTGTAATATAGCCATTGATTTTTTCAGGAAGAACGTCGTCGATAACGATAACAAACCGCATTAGTAGCCGCTGCGTGCCGGATTACTAAGGTTCAAAAGTCGTTTTAGGAGGAGTCAGCAGGAGTAATGGGTTTTACTACGTATCACTACGTCAGCAAAGCAGGTCGTAGTGATACGTAGTAAGCGTTTAAACAGGGCAAACCGTGAAATTGATCTGATCGGTCGATGTACTCAAAACGTGCAGGCGATGCGTTGATGGGAGAGCGGCCAGTTGTGCATCGATCATCTCTTTCAATTTTGTCTGTAGCATCGGACGAATCTCTTTCTCGATTCGATTAGCGATAATTTCTTCGACAATCTGCGAGATCCCTATCGTAACGACCGTTACCCACCAGGGCCAGCTAACCTCCGTATCGAAACTGGTAATGGTTACTACAGCCTGGCCCGACGAGGCTCTCAGGGTGAACCGGAAGTCAACGTTCAGGTCAGGATCAGCAAAATTGTTAATGGCAATGGCAAACCGAAGTTTGACGGTAATTCCGTTCGAAGCTACTTCAACTGAGGCCGGACTTCGTTGGCTAAGTTGCGGAATCGAAGCCAGTTGTGCTGTCATTGCATTTCGTACAGTAAGCTGTACCGTCGATTCGGGAATGGAACTTGAAATGCAACCGCTACTATCCACATTGACGGTTACTGAACCTAGGGTTCGCTGGAGGGTGAGCGCTCTGGCTACGATCCGAAAAACCGACGTTTGCTCGGGGCTAACTGTCTTTGTTCCTGTTGTGCCGATAGAAGCGCCTTGAAGAAAGAGACGTACTATAGAACCTGTGGGGCGTTTTACCTTCCATCGAAGTACAGAATCGGCGCCGAAGGGCGTAATGGTAGAAGGCGTTGCCGTAAAGGATTGCAGAGATACTGCCGCCAGTGCTTCGGCGGCTTTTTCGAGCATTTCTGAGGTAGGAGGCATAGTGGTATTCGTTTAGGGTTTGAAGGAAATACCTCTATTTGAGGACTGCTTCAAATGTAAACGAACCACGATAATTCGATAAATAGTCTTGATTAAATGGTCATAATCAAGTACTTATATGATATGAAAGGCTAAAGGAAATACTGCTGCAACGTAGCGAAATGAGCTTTTTAAGCCGAAATACCGTTTGCTAATTCGTTTACTACGTCGGTTTCAGTTAACAGACGTAGTAAAGATGTCCCGATCCATAGCTAATAGTTAACAGCGGTTCTAATCCTCACGCCCTTCTTTCCGGTTCGCGTCGGCCATCCGAACAATTTTCGGCGTAAACTTCGCCAGTACCGACACCAGATCCCGCTGCGCGCCGATAACGGTTTCGATGTTTTTGTACACCATCGGCGCTTCGTCCAGATCGCCCCCAATCAGTTGAATCCCCGCTTCCTGTATGGCCTTGTTCCACTCCGAGCGTGTCAGTGTGTTGTAGGCCTGTGTGCGCGACATCAATCGCCCGGCCCCATGTGAAGCCGAATTGAGTGAATCGGCATTTCCCCGGCCACGTACCACAAACCCCGGCTGCGTCATGGATCCTGGAATGATACCTAGTACGTCGGGGCCAGCCGGAGTAGCTCCTTTACGGTGAACGATTACAGCACGACCATCTGGCATTTGCTCTTTCCAGGCAAAATTGTGGTGATTTTCGATCATCGCTAGTGGTTTTTCACGTAACGCTTTCGCCAGTTTATTATGAATTTCGTGGTGATTGGCCGATGCGTACTCACCTGCCAGATTCATAGCAATCCAGTACTCCTGACCCTCTTCCGTATTCAGGTCGAGCCAGGCCAGATGAGCGGCCTGTTTTGGTAGCCGGGTTCGTTGCATGGCAAGTTTTGAATAGTAATTGGCCACAGAACCACCAAATCCCCGCGAACCGGAGTGGGATAACAAAGCCAGGTATTCGCCCGGTGGAAGATTGAACTGATCGTCCTGTTCGTAGACCTCTATAATACCCCATTCAACAAAGTGATTACCCGTACCGGAGCTTCCCAACTGGCGGTAGGCTTTGTCTTTTAAATCGCGAATTACCTTCGTAGCCCGCCATTCGGGTAAATCCATAACGCTTTCGTCGAACTTCTCACGGGTTTCGCCCCCAATACCAAATTTGGTTTGTTCTACCAGTGATTTCTTTAATATGTGCGGCTCCCGTTTTAAAAATGTGGGTGGCAGATCGAACACCGATAAACACATTCGGCAGGCGATATCGACTCCAACCGCAAATGGAATGACGGTATCAGGACTGGTTGCCAACACGCCCCCAATCGGGAGGCCGTAGCCTTGGTGAGCATCGGGCATGAGCGCACCAGCCACCGAAATCGGTAGGCTCGCAGCGGTTTCCATCTGCTTCAACGCACCTTCTTCAATCTGCTCGCGGCCAAACACCGCGTACGAAAGCGCTTCGGTACGTAAATCAAAAGCCTGCTCCTTCTGATTGGTACTTGCATTCAGTACGTAGGGCGCTGGTTCAGTGGGCAGATACGTAGCACCAGATTCGCTCAGCGGTACGGCGATACCCTGCTTGTTTAGTGCGTAGATGGCCTGAGCTAAGTTCGTCACCTTATTTTTAGAGAAAGCAAATTTCTTCGGGTTCTGCAGCATCTGTGCCAGCAAGCCCATCACCTTTTGTTTTGGATAATCGGCGCGTTGAGCCAGACCGTTGGCTACCCGCAGAAACGTATTATGTAATGATTCGGGAATTGGCCCAAGTGTCAGAATCTCCTCGATTGAAATTGGTGTTTCCATTTGACTATCTGTTTGGAACGTAGTACCGCATACTTTAAGCTGTGGTACTACGTATGCAGTACGCTTACGGTTAGAGAACTGTTTTAATAACCGTCGAGGCAAAGATTAAAGGCTACTGCGCAGTGTTTTTGCGTAGTTAGGACTATTTTAAGGAAATATGAAAAAAGTAGAATTACGCCGTGCAAACTGCGCGAAAGAACACTCAGTCAACTTTGTAGGCGTAAAGCGAACGACGCTGATCGGTTACGTTATCTGCTTTAACTGACGAAAGCGAACAGCTGTTGTAGAATAGCTGATTTAGCTAGTTAGTGCATTCCAGATTAGATCGAAACTCACCGATCTCCCGGAAATCTGAATTTCAGCTTTACAAAATGAGTGTAGAAGTCGTACCCGGCTAATTATTGACTAATGAGCTATCGGGCAGATATATACTGAACGTAGCGCCAATACCAGGCTGGCTGGCGGCCGTAATGACTCCGCCGTGATTAGCGACCACTTTTTCGCAAATGGCCAAGCCAATTCCTGTTCCGGCAAACTCGTTCTTTCCGTGCAGGCGCTGAAAGATTTGAAAGATGCGATCCAGGTACTTCTCGTCAAACCCAATTCCGTTGTCCGATACGTCGATGCGGTGATACGTAGCTGCTGCTCGGGCAGGCCGGATGGCAGACGGCAGATTTGAGGCTTTTATCAACTGGGCGCTCAACTTAACAACCGGTGGTATGGATATACCCGACGGACTTGTTCGATGAAACTTCAGGGCATTCGAGATCAGGTTTTGGAAGAGTTGTCTAAGCTGTGACCGATCGCCTTGCAGGGTTGGTAGAGATTCCACACGTATAACCGCATCGGTCTCCCTAAC
Source organism: Spirosoma sp. (assembly GCF_048594605.1). Lineage (GTDB taxonomy): Bacteria > Bacteroidota > Bacteroidia > Cytophagales > Spirosomataceae > Spirosoma. The sequence goes on along the minus strand of NZ_JBMDWV010000037.1, from coordinate 4,910 downwards.
GGTTAATTCCAGGTCAGTCAGCACCACATCTACAATATCGTTGAGAGAAACAGCTACAACGGCTTCCTGGCGCGTGGAGATACGGGAGAAGCTCAGCAAATCGCGGATAAGCGTAGACATTCGGCTTGCGGCCCCCTGCATCCGGTTCAGATAGTCAAGCCCTTCGCCCAACTGATCGCTGTATTGATTTTGCAGCAACGTACTGAATGACTGAATTTTACGCAATGGTTCCTGTAGGTCGTGCGAAGCAATATAGGCGAACTGCTGCAGGTTGTTGTTGGAACGCTGTAAGTCATGGATCGATGTCTGGAGTTCAACAGTACGTTGCTGAACCTGTTCATCCAACTCCGCTGAAAGCTGTCGGTAACGGGCTTCGCTGGCAGATAATGCCTGACTGGACCGAACCTGCTCGGTTACGTCTGTACAGATTTCCAGCACGCCCGTAATCGTATCGCCTTCGTAATACGGAGTGAGCAGAACGTTGAAATACCCAGTCTCGAGCCTGCCGTTACGTCGAACCGGAATAGGAACGGCCAAACCCTGATCCGTCATGCCTGTTTGATATACCTGTTGACATCGACTTACAAACGCCTGATCAGTAAGCTCTGGCAGAGCAGTCAGTAACGGTTTGCCCAGTACGTCGTCTTCCTGGCCGACAAGTTCGAGCATGGCCTGATTGATTAGCTCAATTACCAGTTCATTGCCTTTCACCAGCAACATCGCAACGGGTGCGTGCTCTACCAGATTACGAAGGCGTTTTTCGGATTGCCGACGCGACTGTTCGAGAGTGATCTGCGCTCGAACCTTAGTCAGCAGTTCCTGCCCTGAAAACGGTTTTACCAGATAGTCATCTGCTCCGGCTTCCAGTCCGTCGATTCGGGCTTCCTGACCCGCCCTGGCCGATAGGAAAATTAAGGGAACGTGCGTCGTAGCCGGATTTTGCCTCACCTGACGTAGCAACTCTTTACCATCCATTACGGGCATCATGATATCGCTCAGAATCAGTTGAGGCTGGCAACTGGATAGTTTCTGAATGGCGTCGGCTCCGTTTATGGCTGTTTGAACGGTAAAATAAGGCTCCAGCAGGCGAGCCAGATAAGCCCGCATATCGGCATTGTCGTCTACAACCAGAATATTCGTTGATAGATTTGCCGGAAGCTCTTCCGGTAACGTTTCAGGCGTAGCCGCCAACCGTTTTCCTTCCAGCATCGTGCTGGCCTCCTGAACAAAAGATTCGGCCAGCTGGCTAACAGTGTTCCAGTATTCTCCCTCAATGATTTGGCCTGCAGGCAAATGGGCTTTGCCCAGTGGAAGACGTACCGTAAAGGTACTGCCTCTGCCTTCTACGCTTGTTACGTTGATCGTGCCAGTGTGCAGCCGAACTAGTTCATGCACTAACGAAAGGCCGATGCCGCTGCCCTCGTAGGTACGCCCGCCTGCATTCTCAACCCGGTGGAATCGCTCAAACATGTGCGGAAGCTCGTGTTCAGGAATTCCCACTCCCGTGTCCGAAATGCTCAGGACAGCGGTTCCGTCTTCGGCACCCAGGGCAACGTGTATGCTTCCCTGCAAGGTGTATTTAAACGCATTGGACAGCAGATTGAGAACAATCTTTTCCCACATGTCTGTATCAGCATAAACAGCCGATGGCATTGGCTGACAATCAATGATAAACTGCAAGCCCGCTCGTTCGATAAGGGAGCGGAAACTGCTGGTCAGATCGACAGTCAGACTCACCAGATCGACGGGCCGAAACGTAGCTTTAACCCGCCCCGCTTCTATGCGGCTGAAATCGAGCAGGTTGTTAACGAGTTTGAGCAAACGTAACGCGTTCCGGTGGGTGGCTTCTACCGGTTCTTTATAAACCGATGCTTCCAGGTCGGGGTTGTGTAAAAGCTCTTCCAGCGGACCCAGCATCAGCGTTAATGGCGTACGAAACTCGTGGCTTATGTTGCTGAAGAATGCGGTTTTGGCCTGGTTAATGGCCGCCAGTGCTTCGGCTCGTTTTTGCTCTTCCTGGTAAGCGTACACGTTCGAGAAGGCAGTATTGATCGTGTTCGCCAGCAGCTCGTAAAACGTAAGATAGTCCTGATCAAGCGCCCGACGAGAACTTACCCCCGCAACCAGAAAACCAATCGGTTGCTCCCTGGTCGATTGCAGGATTGGCAGACGTATTACGGTATGGGTTAGCTCAGGGTAAGGGCCACCCGGCAAGGAGCCTAAGTGCTGAGCCGCTTCTTCAATTACCCGCGTCTGGGCCAGGTCGGTTAACCAGGCTGTTTCTGCTACGTTCAGTTCTCCAAGTCCATCGGGCAAAGGCTGATCGGGCAACAGTCCGGCGGTGCTTACTAATCGAGCCAGTTTCCCCTCCTCCCGAATTTCATAAAACAGCAGGAATGGTAAGTCAAGCGCAAAATCAGGGTGCGCAGCAACCAGGCTGGTGTAAATAGCTTCGTTCGTCTTGGCCTGTCCTGTCAAAGCGGCTACGTCGCGCAGAACCTGCGTACGGCGTGCACTCAGCATTTTATCCGTCGTTTCGGTAATCGGGTGAAAAATGCCGCCCACTTCGCCCGACTCATCACGGATGGGAGCGAAGGAGAAGGTCATAAAAGCCTCTTCCAGATAACCGTACCGATCCAGAAACATGCGCTGATCTTTAATGTAGGTACCTTCTCCCTGCTGACCGCGCGTGAAGGCATCCCCAACGACAGGGAGGGCCGTTTCCCAGCAAATACGGAAATTCTGACCCATCGATTCGGGATGCTTAGCCCCGCAGATAGGACGATAGCTGTCGTTATAAATCTGAATGGTTTCCGATCCCCAGGCAATCAGGATAGGAAATGTTGAGGAAAGGCATAAACTAACAGAAGTGCGTAAACTTTGAGGCCAGCCGGAAACGGGGCCAAGGGCGGTTTTCGACCAATCCATAGTCCGAATTAACTGCCCCATTTCCCCGCCCCCTGCTAAAAACTGTTCCGACGATTCAGGCTCGGTCATGGTATACTACGCTAAATACTGAAAAACAGATAGGCTGGGCTTATTAATAAATTCTGCTATCTGCTTCAGGAGGAAGGTAAACGTGTTGAGTAAGTGTGTCAACTGAAAACAGGTCAACTGATTTACTCAATCAAATATACTTCGTTTTGTTGTCGATGTATGACTCCATTTATTAAACGAACCAATGAGTAAGTGCTCAGGCCAAAATACCTTTGACTACTTTTCCCTCTACATCGGTCAGTCGGAAACGGCGCCCCTGAAATTCAAACGTCAGTTTTTCGTGATCGATGCCCATCAGGTGCAGCAAGGTTGCCTGAAAATCATGGACATGCACCGGGTTATGAGCAATGTTGTAGCCAAATTCATCCGTTTCGCCATACGTAATACCGGGCTTTACACCACCACCGGCCATCCAGATCGTAAAGCAGCGCGGGTGATGGTCGCGCCCGTAATTGTCTTTCGTCAGTTTTCCCTGTGAATAATTGGTGCGGCCAAACTCGCCCCCCCAAATCACAATCGTATCATCGAGCAGTCCCCGCTGTTTAAGGTCCTGGACCAGGGCGGCCGATGGTTGGTCCGTAGCTTTGCATTGACGGCTGAGGCCCTTTGGTAGATCCCCATGCTGGTCCCAACCCTGATGATAAAGTTGAACGAATTTCACGTCACGCTCCAGTAATCGGCGGGCCATCAGGCAGTTGGCGGCAAACGTACCGGGATTTCGGGCTTCTGGCCCGTACAAGTCAAATACCCAGTCTGGCTCGTCGGATAAGTCGTTTACTTCGGGGACGGAGGTTTGCATCCGAAACGCCATTTCGTACTGAGCAATGCGATTCGCTACGTCCGGGTCGCCATAGATTTCTTCCTGAGCCTGGTTCAGATCGTTCAGGGCATCGAGCATAGATCGGCGGTCTGCTGTAGAATACCCGTTGGGATTGTTCAGATACAGAACCGGATCGGCGCCCGAGCGAAACTGTACCCCCTGATGTTTGGAAGGAAGAAAGCCATTGCCCCAGAGCCGGGCGTAGAGGGGCTGATCCTGTGGCGCATTCTTTGAAACCAGCACGATAAATGCGGGCAGATTTTCATTCGCTGAACCGAGCCCGTAACTGATCCAGGAACCAATACTGGGGCGACCCGCCAGCTGATTACCCGTCTGAAAGAACGTAAGCGCCGGATCGTGGTTGATCTGCTCCGTGAACATGGATTTGATAAAGCACACCTCATCTGCTACGTGGCTTGTGTAAGGCATAAGTTCACTAACCCAGGCGCCACTTTGGCCATGCTGCGCAAACTGATACGGCGAACGTACCAGCGGTAAAGCTGACTGCTGAGCGCTCATGCCGGTCAGTCGCTGTCCTTTACGTACTGAATCGGGTAAATCTTTGCCATGCATCTTATCCAGAAAAGGCTTATAGTCGAACAATTCCAGTTGCGACGGCCCCCCGCTTTGACATAAATACACGATACGTTTGGCTTTGGGAGCCCGATTGGGAGCCAGCAGTGGGGACGCAGGTGCTGGATTCGAAAAGATCGTGCGTGGCAACAACGACCCTAAAGCCAGCGACCCCAGGCCGATGGATGCTTTGGTCAGAAACGACCGTCGGTTGAACGTATCGGCAAGGGTTTGTGCTATGTTCTTATTCATGGCCTGAATGACGATACGCTTAATGTTTGGTTATAAACGCTTCTGAGTTCATTATGGTGCTGGCGACGACGGCTCCGGCAGCCAGAACGGACGGGTTATAGTTACCCGTAAATTTGTAGTCTCCCGCCTGAATCCACCCCTTCATTTTGGCCGGATTTTTCGTGAATTTTTGATACTCCCGATCGTATAGCCTGCTCAGAATAGCTAATTCTTTGGGAGTTGGCTTTCTGCTGGTTAGCAACCGGAACGCATAGGTTAGACGGTCGGT
>NZ_JBMDWV010000369.1:0-23345 GCF_048594605.1 Spirosoma sp. | reverse complement strand
CAGCACTGTTTTATCACCTATCTCCAGACTGATCGCTTGCTTAAAAATATCGACGTATTCAACAGTACCGAACGTATTGATCAATAGGAATATGCCAAGCAAAAATCCCAAATCGCCAATACGGTTCATAACAAAGGCCTTACGGGCCGCATTATTATAGCTGACGTTCTTGTTCCAGAAGCCAATAAGGAGATAAGAACAGAGCCCAACGCCTTCCCAGCCAATGAACATGATGACGTAGTTGGAACCCATCACCAGCAAGAGCATAAAAAAGATAAAAAGGTTTAGGAAAGCCATAAACTTGCCGAAACCTTCATCATGGCTCATGTAGCCAATGCTGTACAGATGAATCAACGAACCAACTCCCGTTACGACCAGCAGCATCAGCAACGATAACTGATCGATCTGAAACGAAAAATTGTTATGCAGATCACCAACGCTGATCCACTCGAAAAGATTCGCGATAAATGGGCCAGCCTCACCGATTCGACCTGCATTGCCAATGAAAGCGCCAAATAAATAAGCTGACGTCAGAAATGAAGCTAGCACTGCTACCGTAGCAACGGCTCCGGCCAATCCTTTTGGCACCTGGCGAAATCCAAGGCCATTGATGAGAAAACCAATGAGCGGGAAAAGCGGAATTAAGGCACAGAGTAATTCTATTTTCATCAGTTAGTAGTCGATAGTCGTCAGTCAATAGCCAATCGTTAGTTGTTCAGTTTCAATAACTAAGAATAGTGGCTATTAACCGACGGCTCATTTTACCATTTCAGTTTATTAAGTAATCCCACGTCAATGGAGCGGGTATTGCGATAAATCATTACAATAATAGCCAGACCAACCGAAACTTCAGCTGCCGCAACGGCCATTATGAAAAAGACGAAAACCTGGCCTGCCGGATCGGATCGATAGGACGAAAAAGCAATTAATAGCAGATTGACAGCATTGAGCATCAGCTCAATCGACATAAAGATGATAATGGCATTGCGCCGGGTCAGCACACCAATAATACCAATAACGAATAAGGCGGTGCTGAGAATCAGGTAATACGTGAGCGGTATTTGCTGAATAACTTCCGGAATGAGGACGTCCTGCGTGGGTTGCATGAGTTGCCGGTTAATAGAAAGTACCGCAAAGGTAAAGATTATTCGGTATTGGTGGAAAGGTGTTTTTGTCTCTATTCAGGCTTATCGCAAAATCAGGGCAAAACTATGCTCCCTAAGAAATCATCTCCCAACGATTGGCCCCACCAACTTAGGTAGCTTATCTGTACAAGATTCAGGGGTTTCTACGAACCTCTTATTCCGTACTTCTACGCTAAAAATCTTTCTGTACATAAAATACTTTTGACTAGCCAAAACGCTATTTATCAATTAATAACTGCAATTCATTATGAAACCTTTTCTCGTCAGCATGCTGGTGTTATTTATAGTCGGTTGCAAAAAAAGTGATGAAACACCAGCCGTACCCGAAAAAACAGTCAATGATATCGTACTGACTCCCAAACAGCTAAGCGTTCCAATAAGTACTTACGATACAGGCCCTTATCCAATTCAGTCTGTTCTGGTTGGCAATAACATTTATTTTGGAAATTGGTCGAATACGGCTAAACCGCAATTTTTTGTCCGTTACAACTTAGCCTCTAATTCATTTTCTTCGGCTTTGGCCAAATCCAGTAATGTATGCGGCTGTGGCTACAGTAGTCATCTGATCAGCGACGGCACGAATATTTTTTACATTGCCAATGATGCTACTAAATACACAGCAGCCTCGAATACGTGGGCAAATCTTACGTATCCGGCTACAGCTAAAGACAATGCAGGCGAAGCGGGGGTAGTTTACTATAATGGTAATATTTATTTCGTCGGTGGCCGCACTCCAAGCACACTTTTTAAATACTACAGTATTAGTCAGGACAGATGGTTTACCTCACCTAACTATCTATTTCCAACTACCAGCAGCGAAATGGCCGTGTATAAAGATAGAATCTATGTTCTTGGTGGACAGGGTGCCAAACAGAAGATGGCCTATTTTTCAACCAATACCAATGTTTGGACAGCGCTGAAAGATGTTCCTTTTGAAGTATCGAGTAGTTATGGCAATGTCTTCTCGGCTGTACTGGGCGACTATCTCTATCTGCTTCAGGGTCAGTCGATATATATTTACGACCTCAATAAAGACATATGGGCCACGGAGCCGATCAAATTTGAAGGATTACCCAGCTACGGTAATCTGTTTTCAGACCAGCAAAAACTTTATATCTCCGGCAAGAACGGGGCAAATATCCCGGTTGTCACAGAAATAACGGTGTCATCAAAATAAGGATAATAATTATCGTTTAACCGTCCCTTTACTAAACATACGTAGCCGAATTTCGGTCAATCGGCGCTTGGTATCCAGCGGAAATTCACCTTTAAGTATCCAGTCGTAGAACGAAGGTTCCTTCTGCAATACGTCCAGAACGGGTAGTCCTTTGTGTTTGCCGAAATTAAAAACTTCTTCCCCTTTATCGTTAATAATCATTCGACCGGCCAAATCAATATTATTGTTAGCCGTCAGGCTATGAAGCATCTCAATATTGTTCTCAAACACTACGTCCTGACCACTATCAGTTTTGGCAACCATTCCAACGTATCGTTGTACCTGAGCGTCGAGCACTTCAAGCGTGGCAATGGTATCCGCTTCGGCACCATGAGCACCAATGAGGTCTTTGTTGCAATAGAATTTGTAGGCAGCTGAAAGATTCCGGGGCTCCATAAGGTGAAAAATCCGCTGAGCATCCACCATCCGCCGGTTTTTTATATCAAAATCTACGTTTGCCCGCAAAAATTCTTCGACTAAAAGCGGTACGTCAAATCGGTTGCAGTTAAAACCCGCCAGATCACAGCCGTCCATAAACTGAGCTAACGTCCGGGCAATTGCCTTAAACGGCGGTGCGTCTTTCACCTCGTCATCATAGATACCATGGATCATGCTTGACTCCAGCGGAATTGGCATTCCTGGATTTACGCGGTGCGTTTTACTAACAGCTTCGCCATTGGGCATGGCCTTAATAATACAGATCTCAACAATGCGATCTTTTGCAACATTAATCCCTGTTGTTTCAAGGTCAAAAAAGGCAATTGGCTTTTTAAGAACAAGTTGATGCGTCATAACCAAACCGAAATTTTGCGCGGTCTGATTACAAAGGTAAACAGGTTTCTGCTTTAGTTAAGCCATTCTGGTCGACTTATGGATGAACTAGAACTCGTTCATCTCATGATTTTTTCAATTCGTCGATCCATTGTACGCCTTTCTGGACATTTTCAACGGATGGCATCCGGCCTTCATGCATCAATTCGCGGATAGCAATAATGTCCTGATCGCGTTGAAGGCCAGCCACGGCTTTAATCTGCCCGTCCTGTACATAGAGTGCCAGAAAATTATCGTCATTTTCAGGGTCGCCGTCGTAAATAATATCGTCGATTTCGGTAACGTGCCCAACATAGTTGATTCGCTTACCCTGCTGATTAGTCCAGAAAAACGGGACAGCGTTGTAAGTTTTTTCTTTTCCTGCCATATTCAGTCCCGCTACGTATCCCTGCAAACCGGCGACTTTCCAATGCTCAATACGTTGCAGACCGTCGGCAGTTGGGCAATAAGCCACATCACCAGCAGCATACAGGCCATCTGCAATCTGGAGATGTTCATCGGTTTTTACACCTCCATCTTTTTCCAAAGGTATATCTCTCAGAAAGTCGGTACGTGGTTTCACACCCAGACCAATCAAGACATAATCAGCGGGAATTTTCTCACCATCGTCGAGTACTACGTCGCTTACCGAACCATTGCCTTCAATCCGTTCAACTTTACGGCCAAGATGAAAACGAATACCGGCTTTCTCGTGCCAGCCTTGTATAATCCGACCAATTTTTTCGCCCAATGTTTTCCTGAACGGCACTTCATCCCGGCCTATTACGTCTACCTGACTTCCCAGTTTCTGTAAACCCATAGCCCCTTCCAGACCAATAAATGAACTGCCGATAATTACAACCCGCTTGCCCTGTTTGCCCAGTTCACGCAGTAGCTGGCTATCCCGTAAACTTCGAAGCGTATATACTCCCTTGAGCTCACTTCCCGGATTTGGCAACGCGTTTGGGCGTCCACCTGAACAGACAAGGGCTTTATCGTACGTGATGGTTTTTCCCGACGACAGTTCAATCCGTTTATCGGCAGGATGAAGCGCCATGACGTATTGACGTGTATAAATCTCGATTCCATAGTCCTGATAAAATTCCTCAGAACGTAATGGCATCCACTCATCGGGAGCTTTTCCCTGTAAATAATCCTTTGAGCAGTTTGGGCGATCATAGGGCATCTCCTGGCTTTCGGTCAACATAACAATTCTGCCCGTAAAACCACCTTCGCGCATCGCTTCGGCAGCAAATGCGCCTGCTCCGCCCCCGCCGACAATTACGTAGGTCTCAGAGTTAGATTCGTCAGGTGTTGCCATCGGATTTTCCCGACTTTCCTTGTCGGTTGTCAATCGGACAAAAACCTGGTCGTTTTCAATACGTACTTCGTGCGTAGGTAATCCATTCAGAGCGGGCGACTCAAGCCGATGGCCGTCACGTACATCAAAACAGGCATTATGCCAGGGGCAAATCAGCTTGTGACCGTGTAATAGACCATTTTCCAATGGCGCCTGATAATGGGTACATTTAGGATAAAGCGCATAGAACTGGCCGTCGGCACGAGCCAGTAACACATCCGTATCGCCTACGCGTACCTGCCTAAGTTCGCCATCGGCCATGTCATCAACATGGCAAACAGGAGATTCAGTATAGTTAGCTATCATAAAAGGTTAGGTTTCCCCTATAAACTACTGAAGACTAAGATTGATTTTTAGTTTAAGCGAAAGCCCCCATCAGGCCGTTTTTTTAGTCAAAAACTTTTGTTTGCTACGTAGTGACTGCTCCTCCGGCCAAACAAAAAAGCCGATGCAACATTGCATCGGCTAAAAGCATTATTATCTCTCTTGACTTGAATTACTTCGACGTTGCCATTACCATTTTTATATTCAATTTGGCGCCCGTTTGTAATACGTCCACCAAATCCTGAACGGTCAGGGCTTTATCGAAACGGACCACTACGGTTGGTTCGGCAATACCAGCCATAATTGTCTTTAATTCGTTTTCCAGATTAGCCGGATCAACAGGTTTTTTGTCAATAAAATACTGCTTGTTGCCATCTACCGATAACGTCACCTGCTTCTTGCTTAGTTGCTGCGACGATGCCGCTTTGGGCAGCATCAGTTTAATCACATTTGGGTTTGCTACGGTCGAGATAATCAGGAAGAACAACAGCAGAAAAAACATGATGTCGTTCAACGACGACGTAGCAACTTCAGCAGCAAACTTATTTTTTCGACGGAGTTTCATGTTGGAGTGATGAACAATGAGTGATGAACGATGAGTGATAGATCTGTAAATAACACGCATCGTTCATCACTCATCACTTAAGTTTACCTCATTCGGGCGGGTTCGTTAGTTGGTTTCTGAAGGACTTCAATAAACTCGAACGCGTTCATTTCAAGGGCGAGCGTAAACCGTTCGATCATCATGTTGAGCAGGTGATAGCCCGTATAGGCAATTACCCCCACAATCAGACCCGCACCCGACGTTATCATTTTTTCGTACAGACCACCGGCAATAATCCCAACGCTGATATTGTCAGACAGAGAAATGTCGTAGAAAATGCGGATAATCCCCGAAATCGTTCCGATAAAGCCCAACATCGGTGCAATACCGGCGATGATTCCCAGATAACCCATGTTACGTTCCAGCCGCGACAGTTCGATTTGCCCAACCGTTTCGACCGTACTCTCGATTTCGCGGATTGGCGAACCGATACGCCCAATCGCTTTCTCAAAAACACGGCCCATGGCGGTACGTTGATTTTTAGCGAACGACTCGGCTGATTTGATATTCCCCTGAGCCACCATATCGCGGATGTTATCGATAAAATTGGCGTCAGATTTCGTTTGCGAACGAATGACGAAGTACCGTTCGAAAATCAGATACAACGTAGCAAAGAACAAAATCGCGATGGGAATCATAACCCAACCGCCTTTGGCTACTAGATCAAACAGTTGCAAACTTTGGGGTTGAGGAGCCGCTGTGGCCGACAGCGATGCGGTTGAAGTATCAACGGCCGGAACCTGGAGCAAGAGCATACGAACGAGTCGGGTAAATAGATGAGGATTAGTCAGTGATCGTTTTGAAACAAACGCGTTGGTTTGATCGGATATTGTTGTCAAAGATACGTAACCCGCCTGAAATCGAAATAGAAAATTAGTCTATTGGACCTAAGACCTGCCTGTAATCTTCCCTCCTGACTCCATTCTTTTTGTCTGATAGGCCTCTACATATGGTAGCGACGAATGTACTCACCCGGCGGCATACCCATAATGCCTTTAAACTGACGATTAAAATTTGACAGATTCGTATAACCGCAGCTAAAAGCAATCTGACTGATCGTTTGTTTCGATTCTCGTAGGTGCCGACAGGCGTGTTCAATACGGACTTCGTTTAGCAGATGTGAAAACGTTTTGCGCGTATGCTGCCGAAAAAAGCGGCAGAAAGCTCCCGGCGTCAGATTAGCCACACAGGATACGTCTTCCAGCGAAACAGGCGAGGCATAATGCTGAAAAATAAATGAAAATACCTGTTCCAGCCGCCGGTGATCGTCGGGCCGGCGCGGTTGTTCATAAGCTGTTATCGACAGTATCTCTCGATTCGGGTTAGTTGATAACGTATCCAGAACCCGCAGTAAGCCCATAAATTGCTCAAACGGACGTAGTACAGGCAACGTTTCCAGTTGTGCAGCCAGCGGATCATTCTACGGGCATCGAAACCGTACGCCCTGTCGGGATTCCTGCAAAAGCTCCTTCAGATGCCTGGTTTCAGGCAATCCCAGCACGCTCATTTCCAAAGGCTCTGGCCGAAACAGGATGGAAACCAATGTGGAACGTAGCGTTGAATGAGGCTGAAAATAATCAGGGTCACTACGTAGTACGTGTGGCAAATTGGCTCCCAGCAGCAACATATCGTAGCGCCGGAATCGATCAATCCTGTCACCAGCAATCAAGGTCCCTTCCCCCTGCTGAATAAGCGTCAGCTGAATTTCCGGATGAAAATGCAGTTTTCCATAAAAATGAGGTAAATCGTCCTGCTCAACTCGAAACGAACGATCATCAATTGACGGAACTTTGAACAGCAGCGGCTTCATTGGTAGTGGTTTGACAAGATTTACTCTCTAATAAGTTGAATATAGTGAAAATAGTATCATAACCGACTAATTAGCCATCACTCTAGTTCCCCAGTAATTCAGAAATTTGATTAGTCGATTCTATTCTTTAAAAATCTGCAAACCGTATGAACGTATCTGTCCAGTGGGAAGGCGTATATCCCGCACTACTAACTCCTTTCACGGCTGATGATCAGCTGGATATTCCGCTTTTTGAAAAAAACCTTCAGGCACAGCTCAGTGCCGGTGTGCATGGATTTATTATTGGCGGTTCATTAGGAGAAGCCAGTACGTTGGAAACGAACGAAAAAATTGAACTGCTGACCTCAGCGCTTGCTGTTAGCGATGGAAAAGTACCGGTGCTGGTCAACATTGCCGAACAGGCTACCAAACAGGCTATTTCGCGGGCGCACGAAGCCGAAACCAACGGCGCAGATGGCCTGATGCTGCTTCCTCCCATGCGCTACCCTGCCGATGCCCGCGAAACCGTTACGTTCTTCAAGGCCGTAGCGCAGGAAACCTCATTGCCGATCATGATTTATAACAATCCATACGATTATAAAATCATGACCACCGTAGCGATGTTCGAAGAACTGGCCAAACTACCAAATATTCAGGCCGTTAAAGAATCCACCCGCGACTTGACCAACGTAACACGGATGCGGAATGCATTCGGCGACCGTTACAAGTTGCTGGGCGGTGTCGATACGCTGGCGCTGGAAGCGTTACTACTGGGCTGCGATGGCTGGGTTGGCGGTCTGGTCGATGCGTTTCCGCAGGAAACCGTTGCGATTTATGAACTCGCCAAAGCAGGTCAGGTGGCCGAAGCGCTGGAAATCTATCGCTGGTTCATGCCCCTGCTCGAGCTGGATATTCATCCGAAATTAGTGCAATACATTAAACTGGCTGCTACGGCTACTGGCCTCAGTTCCGAATACGTACGCGCTCCTCGCCTACCGCTCATTGGTGCCGAACGAGAGCAGGTTCTAACCATTATTGAAACAGCTTTGGCGAAGCGGCCCGTTTTCGCATAAAAATGATTGAATTGTGAAATGATTGACCAAGTAAGCGCCAGTCATTCCACCATTCAGTCATTCCACCATTCAATCATTACTCCATGGCCGAATTCCATTTTTTCTGCATTGACGCACACACCTGCGGCAATCCGGTGCGGGTTGTTACGGGCGGAAGTATCCCATTTCTGCAAGGGGAAAATATGAGCGAAAAGCGTCAGCATTTTCTGCGCGAGTATGACTGGATTCGCACGGGGCTTATGTTCGAACCGCGCGGCCACGATATGATGTCGGGAAGTATTTTGTACCCGCCTACCGATTCCGCCAACGACGCTGGTGTGCTCTTCATCGAAACATCGGGCTGTTTGCCCATGTGCGGTCATGGCACAATCGGTACGGTAACCGTTGCCATTGAGCAGAATCTGATACGTCCCAAAACGCCGGGTGTTCTGAATCTGGAAGTCCCCGCCGGACTGGTTCGGGCAGAGTACCAGCAGAATGGGAAAAAAGTAACGTCAGTCAAGATAACTAACATCAAATCGTATCTGGCAGCTGAAAAACTGACGGTCGACTGTCCTGAACTCGGGACGTTAACGGTCGACGTAGCGTATGGCGGAAATTTTTATGCCATCGTTGATCCGCAGGCTAACTTTCCGGGCCTGGAACATTACAAAGCAGAGCAGCTCATTGGATGGGCGCGGGTCATGCGCCAGCGCCTAAACGAACAATACACGTTCGTTCATCCTGAAAATCCGACGATTAACGGATTGAGTCACATCCTCTGGACGGGCGAGCCGCTACAACAAACATCCACCGCCCGAAATGCCGTTTTTTACGGTGACAAGGCCATTGATCGTTCGCCCTGTGGAACTGGTACGTCGGCCCGGATGGCGCAATGGTACGCACAGGGCCGACTAAAACCCGGCGACACGTTCGTGCATGAAAGCATTATTGGTTCCATTTTCAACGGACGTATTGAAGCTGAAACCGAACTGGCTGGCAAGCCCGCTATTGTGCCGAGTATTGAAGGCTGGGCCAAAATTCACGGCTACAACCACATCATTCTGGACGAAGACGATCCATACGTACACGGCTTTCAGGTAATTTAATAATTGAATGATAGAGTGATCGAATGATTAAATAGGGTTTACACCAACAATTTTCACTCAATCGCTCTATCATTCAATCAGTCAACTATTCAATCATTGGTTCAATGGCACACATTGGTATTGTCGGTGGGGGTATTATCGGACTTTGTTCGGCGTACTATCTGCAAAAATCAGGGCACCGCGTTACGTTGTTCGATCAGGGGCCCATTGCCGATGGCTGTTCGTTCGGAAATGCAGGCATGATTGTGCCCAGCCACATTGTTCCGCTGGCCCAGCCGGGTATGATTGCCAAAGGCATGCGCTGGATGCTAAAATCGACTAGTCCATTTTACGTCAAACCTCGTCTGAATGTCGATCTGCTACGTTGGGGGTGGCTATTTTACCGTCATTCAACACCCGAACACGTAGCGCATTCAATTCCGCTATTGCGTGATCTTAGTTTGCTAAGCAAGCGGCTTTATCAGGATTTGGCGGCCAATGGCGATCTGGAATTCGAATGGCAGGAGCGTGGCCTGCTCATGCTTTACAAAACCGCATCGGCTGAACACGAAATGGTCGAAGAAGCCGACGTAGCAAACCGGGCAGGTATTGAAGCCCAGGTACTTACGGGGCCGCAAGTGCAGGATTTAGAACCAAATACGCAGGTCACTGTACGGGGTGGAATTCTTTTTCCGGGCGATGCTCATTTGAATCCTAATGAGCTGATACGTTCCCTGGTTACGTATCTTCGCAATCAGGGAATCACAATCCTGGAAAATCAGGCCGTAACAGGTTTCGGAAAAACAGGTGCCCGAATTACTTCGATCCATACCTCCCAGGGTAATTATCCGGTCGATGCGCTGGTGATTGCCGGAGGGGCCTGGTCGCCTGTTATTGCTCAGCAACTGGATTTAAATCTGTCCTTGCAGGGCGGGAAAGGCTATAGCTTCATGCTTCGGAACGTAACAAATAATGTACGCGTTCCGGCTATTATGCTCGAAGCCCGTGCCACTGCCACGCCGATGGGCAATGATCTTCGTTTTGCGGGTACGCTTGAAGTGGCCGGCACGGATATGACCGTCAACATGAACCGGGTTCGCGGAATTGTTCAGTCAATTAACCAGTATTATCCAGATATAGCGGTTGAAATGCCCGCCATCGATAAAGTCTGGCGCGGCTTACGTCCGTGTTCACCCGATGGGTTACCGTACATCGGCCCCACGGAACGTTACGACAACGTAGTACTGGCAACGGGACACGGGATGATGGGCCTGAGTCTTGGCCCGGCTACCGGAAAATTGGTAAGTGAGTTAATCAACGGTGCCGCCGACAGCATGGATGTTTCCGGATTCAGCCCCGATCGGTTTTCCTGACATCAGCTTACTAAACTGCGCTACTATGAAAACTGCTACGTTCTATTCTGCGACGGCTTGTATTGCCTTGCTCCTTCTCTGCGTAGAGACAACTAGGGCTCAACCCACTCCGTTAAGCACCATAAATCCGCAAACCAGCGATGCGCATCATCTGATGACCCAGTATGAAGCCGATTACGGTAGTTTAAGCCGATTTTACGTTGTTACCGGCTCGCCGGAACGTAGAGAGCGTTTTCAGAAGCTGACCAACGAGTATCTAACGCAGTTGCAAAAGCTGGACTTCGATCGGATGAATACCGACAGCCGGGTCGACTACATTCTGTTTCGGCGCGATTTGCAGGAAAATTTACAAAAACTGTCGCAGGAAGCTTCCGAGCGGGAAAAAATTAAAGCCTGGTTTCCTTTTGCGGATTCGATTTATGCGGTCGAAAAACTACGCCGTCGTGGACACGTATTGAATGCGCAGGCATTAGCCGTCAACCTGGCAGCCCTCGGCCCGCAAATTGCAGTTGCCCGAAAAGAAATTGAGAAGATTGACAAACTCGATCCGGCTTTGATCCGTCGGGCAGAATCCACGGCGCAGGGCTTGCAGAAGGCGCTGAAAAGCATTTATACTTTCTACAACGCTTACGATCCAACCTTTACGTGGTGGCTCAATAAACCTTATCCCAAAGCCGACAGCTTGTTGACTGCTTACAGCGATTTTTTCAGGAAAAAATCCAGAGATGCTACGCCGACTAAAGATGACGGTAGTGGTATTGCAGGCGTAGCGGTGGGCCGGGATGAATTGCTACGTCAGCTACAGATTGAAATGATTCCCTATTCACCGGAGGAACTGGTCGAGATTGCGAACAAAGAGTTTGCCTGGTGCGACCGCGAATTGCTAAAAGCGTCGCAGGAAATGGGGTCTGGCCAAAATTGGAAAGCCGCTCAGGAAAAGGTTAAAAACAGCTATGTCCCCGTCGGAAAACAGCCTGAAATGATCCTACGGCTTTACAACGAATCGGTTGCGTTTCTGAAGGCGAAAGACCTCATTACGATTCCCCCGATTGCCGAAGAAACCTGGCGTATGACGATGATGACGCCAGAACGGCAACTCGTCAATCCTTTTTTTCTAGGGGGCGAAGTCATCCAGATTTCGTACCCGACAGATGGTATGGCGCATCCCGACAAATTGATGAGTATGCGGAGTAATAACCCGCACTTTTCGCGCGCTACGGTCCATCACGAACTGATTGCCGGTCATCATCTGCAGATGTTCATGAACAATCGATACAAAACGTACCGACATTTTGATACGCCCTTCTGGGTCGAAGGGTGGGCGTTATACTGGGAAATGCTCCTTTGGGATCTGGGCTTTCCACAATCGCCCGAAGATCGTATCGGCATGCTTTTCTGGCGAATGCATCGTTGCGCCCGCATCATTTTTTCGCTTAATTATCATCTTGGCAAATGGTCGCCCCAGCAGTGCATCGACTTTCTGGTCGACCGGGTTGGTCACGAGCGAGCCAATGCGGAAGGCGAAGTTCGGCGGTCATTTGTGGGTGGCTACCCTCCTCTTTATCAGTTGGCTTACATGACGGGTGGCTTCCAGTTTTTGGCTCTTAAAAAAGAATTGGTAGACAGCGGCAAAATGACCTATAAACAGTTTCATGACTCGGTTATGCAACTCAATGAAATGCCAGTAGAAATGATACGTGCCATTCTTACCAATCAGAAACTACCGAAAGATTTTAAAACAAACTGGCGCTTTTATGCGCTCGAATCGACAGCCCGATAGCACGCTACGTCAGAAAATCGGGTTACTTTTGCCCCACTTAGTTTAGCCATTTTCCATTCGTTATGACGAACGCACTTGCAACTAATTCATCCTCTACTGACTCATTTCAGGGTATCAATCCGGCTACGGGTGAATCATTACCTGGCTTTTTTCAGGAAGCTACGGCCGACGAAGTAGCCCAGGCCTGCGAACAGGCATCGAAAGCCTTTTCTCAGTACCGGAAAAAAACCGGTGCTCAAAAAGCGCACTTTCTGGAACAGATTGCCGCTGAGATCGAAGCGCTCGGAGATGAACTGTTAACCCGTGCCCAGGCCGAATCTGGCTTACCCCTGGCACGATTGACGGGCGAGCGCGGACGTACCGCCGGCCAACTTCGTTTATTTGCGGAGTACCTGCGCGAAGGGTCCTGGGTTAATGCTCGTATTGATACGGCTATGCCAGAGCGCCAGCCCCTCCCCCGCCCTGACCTGCGTCAGATGCTACGTCCACTAGGCCCAGTTGGTATCTTCGGATCCAGTAACTTTCCACTGGCCTTTTCGGTAGCGGGTGGCGATACAGCTTCAGCACTGGCTGCGGGTTGCCCGGTTGTTGTGAAAGCGCACCCTGCGCATCCCGGTACGTCGCAGCTGGTGGGCGAGGCCATCCAGCGGGCGGTTGACGTTTGTGGAATGCCCGCTGGTACGTTCGCGCTAGTACACGGACGCACTACGGCCGTAGGCATGGCTATTGTTGAGCACCCGGCCATCAAAGCGATTGGTTTTACCGGATCGTTACGTGGTGGTAAAGCCCTGTTTGATGCAGCTGCTCGTCGTCCCGAACCGATTCCGGTTTATGCCGAAATGGGAAGCACCAACCCGGTTTTCTTTTTGCCTAATGTATTGAAGGAAAAAGGTGGCGCTCTGGCGCTGGCTTACGTCAATTCCGTTACGTTGGGGGTCGGGCAGTTTTGTACAAATCCTGGTTTGGCGATAGTACAACAATCCTCGGAGGCTGATACGTTTGTGCAGGAAGCCACTAAAGCTGTTACCAATAGCCAGCCGGCCGCTATGCTGACTCAGGGTATTCAGCGAGCGTTTACGGCCGGACTTGATACATTAAGTCAGGCCAGCGGAGTTCAGGTGTTAGCTCAGGCCGCAGCCGTTGAAAGTTTTGCAAATGGGACGCCAACCCTCCTGACAGCCAAGGCTGATACGTTGCTGGCAAATCCTTTAATTGCTGAAGAGGTGTTTGGCCCCAGCAGCGTTGTGGTTGAAGCAACCAATCGGGAGCAGTTGCTTGCGGTAGCGAAGGAGTTGGAAGGTCATTTGACAGCTACGGTTTATGGAACCGATGAGGAGTTGCTGGAATACGCTGATCTACTTGAAATTCTGGAGCAGAAAGTTGGCCGTTTGCTCATTAATGGTTTCCCGACCGGCGTTGAGGTGAGTCATGCTATGCAACATGGAGGGCCCTATCCCGCTACAACCGACTCCCGATCGACATCAGTAGGGACTAATGCGATTTTACGTTTTGCCCGTCCGGTTTGCTATCAGAACTTCCCAGATGCGCTGTTGCCGGACGAACTTAAATCCGACAATCCGTTACGTATCTGGCGCCTGGTAGACGGGAAATGGACGAATTAAACCTGTACGTCGGATTGGGGAAAGATCAGGCTATAAGCTGATTTATGTCATGTGGGGCCAGAAGCAACGTAGCGTACTTTGTGTCATCAAATAACCGCACAAAGATTATGGCAACCCTTGCTCAATCAACAACTGCTTACACCAACGCTGCCGAAACTACCTGGTCAACGACGTATAAAAATTTTGTGGCAAACGCTGAATTCAATCGCTTCGGCTGGGCTGCTACGGCACTTGCCATTCAAGGCTGTGTTTTGTCACCGACATTGTTGCTGCTGATGGCTTATTTTGGTGGTGGCGACTGGCAGTTTCTGGTTAGTATGTTTTGTTTTCTATTAGTGCTGGTTCCGATTCTGTCGGCTATGTCAGTCAAGTATATTTTTCCGGCGTTTGCTACCAGTTTTGTCATTCACCTTACAATAATTGTAATTGATCTACTGTAACCAGTTTATACTTTAAAAGACACAAAGCAGAACGAAAAATAACGTTCTGCTTTGTGTCTTTACTGTTTACTGGAAGCAAAAAAGCTATCTCTTCCATTGCATTACGTCCAATATGTTCGGGCAGAATTCATACTCCTCAGGTTGATTAGACCCAATCAATAGCAACTGACCGGGAGAGAGTTGCCGAACCTGATCTTGATACCAGTTCATACCCTGGCGGTCAAGGTTGGATGTTGGTTCGTCGAGAATAACTACTGGCGATTCAGAGAAAAAAGCCAAACCAAGTTTCACCCGCTGTTTCATGCCTGACGAAAAATACTTGATTTCTTTATGCCTGGCATGACTGAGCAATAATCGGTCGGCAACCATTTCAAGAGTAAGCCCTTGCTTAAAAGGTTTAAATGTTTGATGAAATATTAATAGTTCATCGAGCGTCAGCTCTTCGACCAGCTCAAGATAAGGAGCCGCTATACTGACCTGACGAAACCAATTGTCAGGTTCTACAACTGTATTATTCAGGGAATAAATTAGTTGTCCTTCCGTTGCCGGCAGATTTCCTGCCAAGAGTTGTAATAAAGTTGATTTTCCACTGCCGTTTGGCCCAACAAATGTATAGCTTGTTCCGGCCATCAGGATCAGATCTACATGCCGGAAGATCCACTCTTTCCGGTATTTTTTGCCTATCTGTTCAGCAGTTATTTCCATAAAATGAATAACATAAAATAAACAATGGATAATGGTACTTCATAGAAATAGCCATTATCCATTGTTTATTTTACAGGATACTATTCTTTTTCACCATTCGAGGACGGACCGCGCATAATTCCTCGTTCTGAACCACGTATGAAATTCACGATTTGATCACGCTCGTCTGACGGGGGCAACTCAAGCTCAATTTGCGTCAGGGCGTCGGCATTATTCAGACCACGCATATAGATGTAGCGGTAGATTTCCTGAATCTGATTAATCTTATCGTTTTCAAAAGCACGCCGACGCAATCCTATTGAATTTATTCCTGTGTAAGACAGGGGCTCGCGAGCAGCTTTCGTGAACGGGGGAACATCTTTCCGAACCAGCGAACCGCCCGAAATCATAGCATGAGCGCCAATCTTTACCCACTGATGCACTGAACTTGACCCGCCAATTATAGACCAGTCGCCCATATGAACATGCCCGGCCATCTGTACATTATTAATGATAATACAGTGGTTACCGATACGGCAATCGTGCGCTACGTGCGCGTAAGCCATAATCAGGCAATTAGACCCGATCTCTGTTTTCCAGTGCTCTTCCGTTCCCCGGCTAATAGTGGCATACTCACGAATTGTGGTATTATCACCAATATACGTCCGGGTGTACTCATTGTTGAACTTCAGATCCTGAGGAGTCGACGAAATAACCGCGCCAGGATAAATTTTACAATTGCGGCCGATTCGGGCACCTTCATTAATCACCGCATGCGAACCAATCCACGTTCCCTCAGCAATTTCAACGTCCTTATGGATAATAGCAAACGGCTCAATCACCACATTCTGCGCAATTTTCGCTTCGGGGTGAATATAAGCTAATGGTTGAATCATTGTTTTTATTCGTTAGTCATTCGTCGAGCGTCAATAGAAGTCATTGACTTACTAACGACTATAGTCGATCAACTATTGACTTTATTTTTTCTTTACCAAACTGGCAATCATATCAGCTTCGCATACCAGTTGGTTTGCTACGTAGCCCCGGCCCTGCATTTTAACGATACCTCGCTTCATTGGCGAGGTGAACTCACACCGGAATATTACGGTATCGCCCGGCAAAACGTTGCGCCGAAAGCGGCAATTTTCGATTCCAATCAGGTAAGGCCAGTAATTTTCGGGATCTGGAACTGTGCTTAGCACCAGAATACCACCCGTTTGGGCCATCGCTTCGAGCTGTAGAACACCTGGCATAACCGGATTTCCCGGAAAATGTCCCATGAAAAACTGCTCATTCATAGTCACATTCTTAATACCAACCACACTATTCTCATCCAGTGCGATGATTTTGTCAATCATCTGAAAAGGGTACCGATGAGCCAGTATCTGTGAAATTCGATTGATGTCCAAAATAGCCGGTTGTGTCGGGTCGTATTGAGGGACCTGATTAGCAGCGTTTTTCTGAATGAGCTTCTTGATTTTTTTGGCAAACGCTACGTTAGCCGCGTGACCGGGCCGGGCAGCTAAAATTTGCGCTTTAATGGGTCGACCAATCAGCGCCAGATCGCCCACTACGTCGAGAAGTTTGTGGCGGGCCATCTCATTGGAGTGATGCAATTTGATGTTATTCAGAATACCCTCCTGTTTGTTGACACTCACTTTGGGCTTATGAAGCAAATCAGCCAGGTAGTCCAGCTCGCCATCCTGCACATCACGATCTACAATGACGATAGCATTCGTTAGATCTCCTCCTTTGATAAGATTTTGCTTATAGAGCGCTTCCAGCTCATGCAGAAATACAAATGTGCGGCTGCTGGCAATCTGATCGGGAAACTGGCTAATATCATTTAGCGACGCGTGCTGACTGCTAATCACTTTCGAATTGTAGTCAACCATCACCGTCAGCCGATAGTCGTTTAATGGCAACGCTGCCATCTCGATATCTTTTTCAGCGTTTCGGTAATGAATGTACTCATTGACCTCGAAGTAATTACGGGTAGCGTTCTGCTCTTCAATACCGGCACTACGTAGCGCTTCAATAAACTGAATCGACGAACCATCCATAATAGGGGGCTCAGGGCCGTCTAATTGAATGAGTACGTTATCCAACTGTAATCCAACCAGTGCTGCTAACGTATGCTCTACGGTATGGATTCGTGCTCCGCTTTGCTCAATAGTTGTGCCCCGCGAGAGATCCACTACGTTATCAACATCGGCGTCTACAATAGGTTGCCCAGGCAGGTCAATACGCTGGAATTTATAGCCATGATTCGTGGGGGCTGGCAGGAATGTCATCGTTGCCGAGACACCAGTATGCAAACCTACTCCCGATACCGAAACGGCCTTTTGAATCGTCTGTTGTTTCGTATTCATTATCAGTCGTTAGTCGTTGTCAACAGCTAGCAATAACTGGCACCTGTCAACTGACGACTTATACCTATTTTTCGTTTTTCTTTTCCAACTTCGTAACCCGCTGTTCGAGATCAGGTAGTTTCCGAAAAATGGCTAAAGAGCGCATGCTTTCTTTTAAACCGAAAGCAGGTGAACTGTTAATTGATGTTCCTGGCTCTTCAACGCTTTTACCAACTCCCGATTGTGCTCCAACTTTGGTACCGTTGGCAATAGACAAGTGGCCTGCAAAACCGACCTGCCCGGCAATAACACAATTTGAACCGATTTTTGTGGAACCTGATACGCCCGTCTGAGCAGCTATTACTGTATTTTCGCCAATCTCTACGTTGTGCCCAATCTGAATCAGGTTATCTAGTTTTGCACCTCGACGGATAATAGTTGACCCCATCGTAGCACAGTCGATGGTTGTGTTAGAGCCCACATTGACCGAGTCTTCCAGAATCACATTACCCAGCTGCGGAATTGGCTTATATGTACCGTCGGACTGGGGAGCAAAACCAAACCCTTCGCTGCCAATTACGGCGTTCGGATGAATAACACAATGCTTTCCGATGATGCAATTGTCCAGAATACGGGCACCAGTATGAATTATCGTATGATCACCGATACGTACATTATTACCTATGTAAGCATGCGGATATATTTTCACGTTTTGCCCGATCTGACAGTTTTTACCGATGTACGAAAATGCACCCCGATAACCCTGTCCACCCGTCTGACTCCCTTCCCCGATATAAGATGGTTCTTCTACACCAATCCGGAATAAATTCATCTGTCGATTGTATTCCTCCAGCAATCTGGTGAAAGCCGAGTAGGAATTTTCTACAAATATCAGGGCAGATAAAACAGGTTTTTTAGGTGCAAAAGATCGATCAACAATCACCGCAGAAGCCTGGGTTGTATACAGATGCGGTTCATATTTAAGATTTGACAAGAACGAGATGTCACCTGGTTTTCCTTCTTCTATTTTGGCTAAGCCAGTGATTGCCAGTGCATCATTCCCGGCGACTTCGCCCTCTAGCAGTGTCGCAATCTGCTTGACTGTAAACTTCATATATCTAATGACGGCCGTCGCAAAACACTCGCTGGTAGCGAGCGATTAGGGCGCTAAGGTAGCTAACAAATTGCACTTTTCGTATAAGATCATCCGAAATTGTTTCCCGAAACAAGCTATCTACTACTCAATCCATTAGATAGGCTGACTGGATAATATAACGTCACCTCAACTTACCGACTGGCTGATAGAAATTCCCTTTGCCCAGCAGACATAATATCGGCGGACGATATTGGTCAATACCTGAATGTTGGATAAGTCTGAAGCATCGGCAATATCGATAACCTGTCCCGTTTTAAGCTTGATAGCAATACGGTCTCCTGAAGGTAAATAAGCAGCGTTAGTGGCCTGACCTTCAATCAGAAAGTAAGATATAGTTTCGGCAGTGAATCCGTCCTGACGTAATTGTTTTTCAAGTTCATGCAGAAGCTCACCCTGGAATGGCTCCGTTGAAAGCATAATCTTGAATAGTTTCCGATCAAGAAGCATCTGGCATAAAGTTGAAAGTACCAGATCAGGGTGTAGCGCCCACTGTTTAATGCACGACCAGATATCAAAGTCATCTAATTTAGTGAAGGCCTCCAGATACAGCCGATTGGTTTGAAAGTCAGCCATTGAAACACTATTGCGCAAAAAAAGCCGGAACGTATCAGGTGCATAGACAGGATCGGGTCCATTCTGACGAATCAAAAATCGGGCTCGGCGCAAAACCTGAATTAGCATGGATTCACAGCAAATAGAGGTTTTATGCAGGTAGACCTGCCAGTACATCAGTCGCCGGGCATTCAGGAAATTCTCGACACTCAAAATCCCTTTAGCTTCGACTACTAGCTGATCATCAACTAAATCAAGCATTTTAATAATACGTTCGGCTCCAATCGCGCCCTCCGCCACGCCCGTATAGTATCCATCACGATTGAGATAATCCATACGGTCCATATCCAATTGGCTCGAAATAAGCTGATGGAAAAAAGGCCGCTCATAAGTACCCTCAAACATCTGGATAGCCAGCGATAATGACCCGCCAAATTGCCGATTCAGCTCCCGCATAAGCATCAATGAAATTTCCTCATGCGGAACATTATCCAGCAAGCAGCATTCGAGCACATGCGAGAACGGACCGTGCCCAATGTCATGAAGGAGAATAGCAATTTGGGCGGCTTCGCATTCCGCATCGGTAATGCGATGACCTTTACTTTGAAGAGTGCTCATAGCCTGACCCATCAAGTGCATAGCTCCCAATGCATGATGGAACCGAGTATGCAGAGCACCCGGATATACGTACTCTGATAAACCTAACTGTTTGATTCGTCTAAGCCGCTGAAAATAAGGATGCTCAACCAAATCGAAGAGCAATTCGGTCGGGATTGTTATGAAACCGTAAACGGGATCGTTTAGAATTTTTTTCTTATTAGGCGTTGCCATCAAGCAAAGATAGTCAGGCAATAGTACCTAATGACTAAAGGTTATGTTTAGAAAATCGATTTAGTTATGCAGTTGTGTCCAGAAAATTTGTAGTTTTGCACCGTTGAATTTGAGCGATCAATCAACAACGGGCTTGTAACTCAGTTGGTTAGAGTGCCTGACTCATAATCAGTAAGTCCCAGGTTCGAGTCCTGGCTGGCCCACCTCATTATCATCCGCTTAGCTTTTAGCTAAGAGGCTTATTTATT
Organism: Spirosoma sp.; assembly: GCF_048594605.1. Lineage (GTDB taxonomy): Bacteria > Bacteroidota > Bacteroidia > Cytophagales > Spirosomataceae > Spirosoma. The sequence goes on along the minus strand of NZ_JBMDWV010000369.1, from coordinate 2,920 downwards.
TTCAGTGCAATACAACTTGCAATACATTTTGATAAGATACGGTAATTTGTTCTGTCTTGTTATGCAGAAATGATAAACCATTTTACCAAACCAGTTATTTGGTATAAATAACCTAAATTCACCAGTTATACATAGAGCTATATTAAATAGCTTACAGTTTATTTATCAGAGGCGTAATAACTTTATAATCAAAGTACTAGGGGCTTTAATATTCTTGTGACGAGTGCCTCTTCTTCCGATAAGAATAAACCTCAAGGCAGTTGAAGATTTACGTATGAGCTTAAATACGCTTAGAATTACTCTTCTTACAATAACATCGCCTTTAGGTGATCGTGCAGCAATAGCAAATAATAGCATAACTAGATACACACAGCTTCAAATAAATGTAGTTTCTATTGAATAAAAAATGCGCAGAGATAGAATCCGGCAAACAGCCGGGGGAGGTAGAAAAAGGGGGGAGATGGGCCTATTGGCAAACCGGTAGTTCCCGCCTACGCTCGTGTTACGCTTCTTGCATACTACGCTTTTAACGGACGAACGGACGGATCATACCCCTAGGCACAGTTCCCGTTAGCTGTGCTTTATAAGAAAAGAACTAAATCAAACATTGATTTAAACGCATTTATCGCTTTCTCTTACCTAGCCTTGGGTACAAAATAGCTAGCTAAATTCGGTTGTACAAATAGCAGTAACTACCTGCTCTTAGGAACATACTGAGGTGGTCCGGTTTAGCGGCACACTGAATTTGTCAGATTTGTATAATACTCCTGTTCAAACTGTTCAGGGCTTATGTAGCCCAGTGACGAATGCTTTCTCTCCCGGTTATAATAGACCTCAATATAGTCGAAGAGTTCGGTGCGTGCATCATCGACGCTCAGAAACGCTCCGTCTTCCAACAACTCCGCCTTCAGGCGGCTCCACAACGATTCTGCAAAGGCATTGTCGTAGGGATCGTCGGCCCGACTCATGCTGGGCCTAATGTGCCATAGACGTATTAACTCTTTTAACTCCGCCGATATGTATTGGCCACCCCGATCTGAATGGACGACCAGCCTCATAGCAGGTTGACGTACCTGCAAGGCGCGACCTAGTGGAAGCACAACCAGTTCATCTTCCATTGTTTCGCCCACTTGCCAACCCACTACTTTACGCGAGAATAGGTCCATCCAAACGGCCAAATAAGCCCATCCGCCCTTGACCAGTGGTAGGTAAGTTATGTCGCTAACCCAAACTAAATTAGGCGCTTGAGGTAGCGGCTGGTCTAGCAACAAATTCGGCCAGTAGCCTTTACTATGCGTGCTATCCGTCGTTCGGGGTACAAATGACTTGGGCTGAATAGCTTGTAGACCACCCTTTTTCATCAGCGTCCTAACCTGATAACGGCCTAACGAGTGCCCTTTTTCCTGCAACTCAGCCGTGATACGTCGACTACCATACCGTCGTTTATGTTTGTTGAAAGTCTGCTCGACTAACCGCTCATACTCCGCTTTTCCAGGAGTTCGCTGATAGCTGGCACCCCGCAGGTATCGATAGTAGGCTGTACGGCTTACCTCCAGCACTGAACATAAGGTTTCAATTGCAAACTCAGCCGCCAACTCTTGGGCCAATTCATAGCGTAATCTCAAGTCTGTCGGCTGATAATGGCTAAGGCTTTTTTTAAGATTTCGCGTTCGGTTTCCAATTGACTAATCCGCTGTAGCAGCCGCTGATTCTCAACTAATGCATCCGAAGCCTGACTCGAAGGGTAGTTTTTTTCTTTCCCTTTTATCCGTTGTTTCCATTTGTAGATGAGGGCTTCACTGATACCCAGCGCCTGAGCCACATAAGCCACGCTCTGGCCGTTAGCAATCATTTTCAGCACGTCATCTTTGAAGGTAGCGTCGTATTTACGCCGTTTTGGGTGTTTGTTTTTAGGCTGCATGACCTTGTAAAATTAGACAAGTTCACTGTGCCGATTTATTAGACCATCTCATACATCTTGTCAGCACCTTAGCATTTTATACTAACATAGAGACAGCCAAGTAAAAAACCTGATAGGTTAAAACTTATAGCCTGAAGGTTAAAACTTATTAGCAAAACCCTTTTTTATATTTTTTAAGGAAGGCATAATTGGTCAATAAGTCCTACGCTTTTCGCCGCTAGCCGCCTAATTAGTAGGCTATTCCACTTGAGTTAGCTCACTTTTGAATCGGTTAATTCAGAGATACTAGCATGGATAGTAGCCGATCAAAAGAGGCAGCAACTGCCAATTAGGCTACTCTGAGAGGACAAGGCAGTAAAAATTTGGTCGATTGTTTTACTTGTCATTGATAATGAGTATATTAAATGAAATTATAAGGACCTTCTACGGGTTCTGGTCATCTATATTTATAACCCAGTTTTTTCCTTGTGAACCCAATGGCGGCTAACGTTCTGCAAAATCATAACCAAAATCCTTATACCACCCACACCAAGCACATCGTCATGTTTACGGCGGATGGCCACAATCTGAAGCTACTCATGGGTATGAGTCCGGTTGCCTTGCGGGTGATGATCTTCCTAGCTAACAGACTCAACGCAAACGGCTATGCCTGCGCCAGTCTGGAGGAGATAGCCAAGGAGTTACACTCCTCCAAAAGTTATGTCAACAAGGGGCTACTGGAACTGGATAAGTGGTATTTTATCACCAAGAAGAAGCGGAGTGAGTATTGGTTGAAGCCCGAAGTGTTTCGTCCAATTGAATTAAGGGTGTAAGCCCCTGCCTTTCACTAGAGACATGGCCTAATTAGTTAGTATTATTGCCGATATTGAGCACTAGCTACTGTTAGAAAAGGTATCACTAAACTTGTGGGCTTAATCAGTATTCGGCTTTTTTTATAATCAAGTATATGATTGCCTTTATCGTTTATGTTGAATACTCCTAATTCAGAGGCTGTTTAGT
>NZ_JBMDWV010000368.1:0-4732 GCF_048594605.1 Spirosoma sp. | reverse complement strand
ACGAAAGGATATATATTGAAAAACCCCGGCTCCGGGGAAATTGTAACGTTCGTCAAGAAACTGAAATAAGTAATAGAGCATAAAGTATAATGAGTAAATGGATGAACGTCAATCGAAAAATTATTCGATCATTCATTCATCCACTCCCTGGCAAAGTTACTGATTTCCGCGTTCTGCAAAAGCCTCCTTCAATACGACTCGGTCATCGAAATCATATTTTACTCCCTTGATTTCCTGGTACGTTTCGTGGCCTTTTCCTGCCACTAAAATAATATCGTGAGGTTGAGCGAGGGCTACTGCCCGACGGATGGCTTCGTAACGGTCTTCGATTGTTTGGGCCTTTTTGAAGTCAATGGGTGGCACACCGGCTTGCATCTGCTCCAAAATAACCATCGGATCTTCGTTACGTGGATTGTCTGAAGTTAAGATCACACGGTTACTAAACTGACAGGCAATTTCAGCCATTATGGGCCGCTTAGCTGCGTCTCGATTCCCTCCGCATCCAACCACCGTAATGATTTGCGGCAGGCGTCCCTGTTCGTTTGCCTGCCGCAGCCCATTAATGGTTTCCAAAACATTCTGTAGGGCGTCGGGTGTGTGAGAGTAGTCGACGATACCAACAATTTTATCTTCTGATACCACCTGTTCAAAGCGGCCGGGTGGGGGCGTAATTCCTGATAGCAGCGTTAATACGTCATCTGAATTTTCGCCCAGCAAAACCGCCGTTCCATACACGCTGAGGAGGTTATATGCGTTGAAACGGCCGATCAGCTTGAACCAGACTTCATGGTTATCGACCTGCATGTGCAACCCAAATAAACTATCGGCAATAACCTTACCTTTAAACGTAGCCAGTGTTTTCAGAGAGTAGGTCTCCTTACGGGCCGCCGTATTCTGAAGCATCACAAGTCCGCGTTTGTCATCTACGTTTGTTAGCGCGAAAGCAGACGCAGGCAGTTGATCGAAAAACCCTTTTTTTGCCCGGATGTAATTGTCGAACGTACCGTGAAAATCGAGGTGATCGTGAGTAATATTAGTAAAAATACCTCCGGCAAAAGTAAGTCCTGCAATACGTTCCTGCACAACTGCATGGGAGCTTACTTCCATGAAAACATGTGTGCAGCCATGACTGATCATTTTTGCCAGCAACTGATTCGTTGTAATGGCGTCAGGAGTAGTGTGTGTGGTTGGAATTACTTCGTCGTCAATCTGGTTCTGAACCGTTGACAATAGCCCGCAGCGATAGCCTAATGCCCGAAATAAGCGAAAAAGCAGAGTGGCAACGGAGGTCTTGCCGTTCGTGCCTGTTACGCCAACCAGGTTAAGTTTCTGCGAAGGATTAGCGAAAAAATTAGCTGCTGCTAAACCCATTGTCCGAGAGGAGTCCTGTACTTGAATGTAAGAAACGTCTGGACTATTTTCTCCCGGCAGTTCTTCGCATAAAACGGCAGTAACCCCTTGACTAACAGCTTTTTCAATGAAGTTATGCCCATCAGTTAGGGTTCCACGTACGGCTATAAATAAGCTGCCTGGCCCCGCTTTACGCGAATCCATTGTTAAGCTCGTTACGTCGGTATTCATACTACCCGACGTAGCAAGCAAAGGAATTTTATAGAAAATGTCTTTGAGTTGCATACGAAAAGGACGAACGTAATGCTCGTTTGTCGTCTGCAAAAAAACAGACTGAGTCTGGTACTACCTAATTTTTTGCGTGTTGAGACTTACCCCAGCGTAAGTGTAATCACTTTTCGCGCTACGTTAGTATATGCCTCGCCTGGTGAAACCGATTGTTCTTTCACTTTTCCCTGTCCCTCAAACAGTACGCGGAACCCACGGTTTTCGAGCAGAAACAGCGCATCCCGTAAGCTTAAGCCCCGAACATCAGGCACCTGGTTTGAGCGCGTTGGCCGGGCTTTCCATCGGCCTTCGGCCGTTGCCTCAACCCAGCCTTCTGTCGAGGGTTCGCTACGTAAACCAAGTGTTGAAGCGATCGTGTGCAGATCGTCGGAGTAACCTGCCATTAACGCTGTTGTCGATTGTGGTTGCGACGCCTTAGCCCGGACAGGTGCGTGCATACGAAAATCAGAAGCAACAATCCGGTCAGCTATTGCCTTGAATACAGGAGCCGACACCGCTCCAGCGTACAAACTGCCTTTGTTTTCTCCCTGATGCGGATTGTCTACAACCGTAATCATGCTGTATTTGGGCTTATCAGCAGGAAAATAACCGATAAACGAGGTGTAGTATCGACCGGCCTGATACTGACCGTTAATAATTTTCTGGGCCGTTCCTGTTTTGCCCGCAATACCGTAGTGCGGATTATTGATGTGTTTCGCCGTGCCGTTTTCAACTACACCGCGCAGGAGCCCCTGGGCCTTTCGAATCGTCTCCTGAGAGCAAATTGGCTTCGGGTCAACATACGGTTTGTTATCCTCAATGACTTCATCGGCCAGTTTAATCTGCTTAACAATCAAGGGGCGTACCCAGTGCCCATTATTTGCTACGGCATTATAAAAAGTCAGCATTTGTAGGGGGGTTAACTGCATTTCGTAACCATACGACATTGATGGTAACGAATATTTACTCCAGCCTTTCATATCCGGATTGCGAACAACAGGAATGGCTTCTCCTTTCATATGAATGCCCGTTGGCTGGGTTATGCGAAACTGGCGGAGATATTGGCAATACAGATCAGGGCGGCTGTAGAAATAACTGCGCATCAATAGATGGGTACCGATATTTGACGACTTTTCGAAGACTTGTCGTGCTGTGATGGTGCCCGAGCCTCCGCCATTAGAGTCGGTTATTCTTAGACCGTTATAATTCACACTATGGTGGCCAGTCTCGACAATTTGATTCAATGAAATAGCTTTTTCTTCCATCAAAGCCATCATTGTAGCTAATTTGAACGTAGAGCCAGGATCAGTACGTCCTGCTAGTGCATGATTGAAATTCTCAACGTAACGATCGCCCCGCCGGGTCAGGTTGGCCATAGCCCGAATTTCACCTGTGGCTACCTCCATCACAATAACACAACCTTTATCAGCTTTATACTTCTCTAGTGCATCATGTAGAGCTGATTCGGCGATGTCCTGAAAATTGACATCAATGGTGGTATACAAATTCATGCCCGGCTCGGGTTTCATATCCGGCCCATCGTTCACCGGCTTACGGACCCCACCCGACAAGACCTCGACCAGGCCGACGGCATTTTTACCAGCCAGTGCTGGTTGAAAGCTAGCTTCTAGACCGATCAGACCGCGCCCGGTTTTGGCATCAAGATTACCGATGGTACGTTCCGCCATTCGGGCGAAAGGATGATAGCGTTCGTAATAAGGACGTAGCACGCCACCACGAGCCGCCACTTTAGTCGATGAGCGGAAGAAAGGCCATTTCAACATTTCCTGGCGCTCCTGAAACGATACCCGACGACGATTAAGGAGGACGTAACGGCGTTTCCGGGCACGAGCATCCCGAACCAGATCAGTGTAATCGCGGGCAGAACGGTCTTTATAAATACGGGACAATAGTAATCCCAGCGAATCCACTTTTTTGTTAAAGTAGTCGGGCTTGGCCATCGTCGGATCTAACCCAACTACGTAAGTAGGCAGGGAAGTTGCCATTAATTCCCCTCCGTTTGCGTAAATATTGCCGCGCATTGCCCGAATGGTGTCGCGCTGAATGAGCGTAGCGGCTACGCGTTCACTCCAGAATTTACCTTTGAACGTCTGAAAATATTGTACATATACGAGCCGGCCTATAACGCCGAAGGCAAGAAAAATCACTACGTAAAAGACGTGATTGGCCCGCTGAATAATGTCCTGCTTAATGTTCATCGCTCTTGACAACAATTTTGTGGGGTGGAGTTTGACTGTCGGCGAGGCCAAGCGCGGCTACGCGCTTACTAATTTCGGATTGTTTGCCGCTACGGCTGAAGTCGGCCTGAAGAACCGTAAACTGCGACCGTAATTCATCTACCTGAGTTGTCATCCGCTGAATCCGACGTACCAGACGCTCGGCATTGTGATTCAGGCCGATATATAAAATCAGCAGAAACGTAACCCATAAAATACGGTCGATGTGCCGGATGGGCCAGCTATTGTCCTCTCCAAACAGACGGTCCAGCCCAATAAAATCATTAAGCCAGGTTGCCAGCTTGATTTTTCGTCGTTGTTTCTTTTGCTTGGCTTGCTGAGCGTTACGTTCGGGTTCCCGGAAAGTATTTTTAGCCATGACAGATAAGGTCCGAAGGAATGTATTTACAAAGAAACACAAACATTAGCACCTGTGCCTATAGCGACCAAACCTTTATACAAAAGATTTTTTTATGGTAAAAATTAAAGCGTGTATTACTCCTTCCAGCGCCATTCGTTGGCAATCTGAAGTGGAGTTCGCAGGCCCTGGGCGACCAGGTAATCACGAGTTTGGGTATCCGTCTGACGACGAGTTGGGATATCGTCGGCATCGGCAAGGGCATACAGCAGCATCGTGGCGTAACGTACTGTATTTTTCAACTGATCGGCGTTGACCAAGTTGATGTGATCGCAGTTGGCGTGGTAACAATCGAGTACCGTTCTGTCGAGATGACCGCTCATACCCACAACGGGTACGCCTTCGAGCATGAACGGTTGGTGGTCTGAGTGAAGACCGGCCTGATTCTGCATCTGATTAGCAAACATCGGTTCGACCTCTTTCATCGTTTCGCCAACTGTGTTCAGAAACGGCACGATAT
>NZ_JBMDWV010000367.1:0-27365 GCF_048594605.1 Spirosoma sp. | reverse complement strand
TCGATTGCTGACTAGTAACGATTGCCCATAAAACCACAAAACTCCAATAAGCATGAAGATTTTAGTGTGTGTGACCAGTGTACCCGATACCACCACCAAAATTGCCTTTACGGACGGTAACACCAAACTGAACAAAGCAGGGGTGACTTTCATTACAGGCCCTTATGATGATTATGCGCTGGCCCGGGCCGTTGAGTTAAAAGAAAAAACGGGAGCAACTATAACCGTTCTTAACGTAGGCGAAGCTGACTCCGAACCCGTCATTCGTAAATGCCTGGCCATCGGCGCTGATGATGCTATCCGCGTGAATGCCGAACCCACTGACGCCTACTTTGTTGCTGAGCAAATTGTTGCTATCGCTCAGAAAAACAATTACGACTTAATTCTGATGGGTCGCGAATCTATCGATTTCAATGGTGGTCAGGTTCATGGAATCGTTGGTGAGATGCTAGGTATACCTTCTATCTCCCCGGTTATGCAACTTGATTTGGATGGAGATACAGCTCAAATAACGCGCGAAATAGAAGGAGGCAAAGAAAGTCTGGAAGCTAAATTACCACTGATATTGGGCTGCCAGGAACCTATTGCGGAATGGAAAATCCCCAATATGCGTGGTATAATGACAGCCCGTACTAAACCGCTCAGCGTAGTGGAGCCAACAAGTACCGACAAACTAACAAAGGTTGTTGGTTACGAACTTCCGGCTCCCAGAGGTGCGGTAAAAATGATTCCTGCTGATCAGGCTGAAACCCTTATTCGACTCCTTCACACCGAAGCGAAAGTAATTTAAAATTAAATCGTCAATCAGCGGTCGTCAATCAATAGCATCTCCAGCTGTTTTTAACGATTGCTGACTTCTAATATATAAAATTATGTCAGTCCTCATATTTGCTGAATTAGACGAAGGTAAGATTAGAAAATCGTCGCAAGAAGCCATTTTTTATGGCGCTAAAGTTGCTGAAATGACTGGTACGTCGGCTACAGCCGTTGTGATTGGTCAGGCCGATGACAGTGAACTGGCCGCAGCCGGCCGGTTTGGTGTCATTAAAGTGCTACATGCAGCAGACGCAAAATTGACTGAGCCAAATGGGATGGCCTACGCTACAGTTGTGGCTGCAGCGGCTCAACAGGAGGGCAGCAACGTAATCGTACTAGCCAAATCATCGCTAGCTGACGCTATGACGGCCCGATTAGCTGGCAAGTTAAAAGCGGGGCTGGCTGCCAACGTGATTGAACTACCTGATCTGTCTAACGGATTTCGTGTCAAGAGCAGCATTTATACAGGTAAAGCATTTGCCTATAATGACTTAAAAGCTGATGTAAAGATTCTGGCGATCAAGAAAAACACGATCGCGACAGAGGAGAAGGATGCCTCAGCAACTGTGGAGTCCTTTGCTCCTGCCTTGAATAATAATGATTTTGTGATTTCTGTAAAAAGCACGGAAAAATCGTCAGGTGATATCCTGTTACCCGAAGCTGATCTGGTCGTATCAGCAGGCCGCGGCCTGAAGGGACCTGAGAACTGGGGAATTGTTGAGGATTTGGCGAAAGCGCTCCAAGCTGCTACTGCCTGTTCAAAACCGGTTTCTGATCTGGATTGGCGCCCTCACTCTGAGCACGTCGGTCAAACGGGTCTAAAGATTAGTCCTAATCTATACATTGCCTGTGGCATATCCGGTGCTATACAACATTTAGCTGGCGTAAACTCCTCAAAGGTAATTGTTGTTATCAACAAAGACCCAGAGGCTCCGTTTTTCAAGTCAGCAGATTATGGCATAGTCGGCGATGTTTTCGACGTACTGCCACGCTTGACGAAAGCAGTGCAGGCTCTATAGCTACCAGTCGTCAGTCAATAGCCATCAGTAAAAAACCTGAAATTACTCTGGTAAATTGACCGACGACTGACGACTAAAATTGCTATTTTTACGCCGTGGATAAAATCAAGCTGGAAATATTAGGACTATCCCCCAGTCAGTCGCAGTCAGGCTCGTTTGCACTGGTGTTAGGAGAAGAATATGGCAATCGACGGTTGCCTATCATCATTGGTATGTTTGAAGCACAAGCTATTGCCATTGAAATAGAAAAGATTGTTCCGAATCGCCCAATGACGCACGACCTGTTCAAGCAATTTGCTGAACAGTTCAAGTTCACGGTTCGCGAAATTATGATATCGGATCTGCGCGAAGGTATTTTTTTCGCCAAGATTGTATGCTTCGACGGTGTACGAGAATCCGTTATTGATGCTCGCCCTTCTGATGCAATTGCTATTGGTATTCGGTTTGACGTACCAATTTATACGAATGAATCGATCTTGTCAGAAGCAGGAATAACAGCCAGCGGAAATGATGAAGAGGAAGAGCAGGAGGAATTAGTTCGGTCATCGAATCGTTCCACGTCACGGTCGTTCGGTGATCAGTTGAAAAATGCCTCTTCTGAAGAGTTACAACGCATGCTTGAAGAAGCACTTGGTAACGAAGAATATGAGCGGGCTGCCAAAATTCGCGACGAGATGAGTAAACGGAATTAACCGATCAACGTAGTAGCATCTAATGTTATCGACTTCTTTAAAACAGAAAAGCCATCCATTGGATGGCTTTTCTGTTTGTAAACATGAGCCTGGCCTAAATGCTACGCTTCCCGCTTTCGAATTATCAGCTCTTTGTAGCCGAACGTAGGATCTATCTTACGACTATAATTTAGATCCTGCATTACGCCAATAACCAATTCTACCGTCGTATATACTGTGCACCCTTCCAACACATGACCGCCTAGCGTTTGTCCTGTTGAGCCTGCCACACCTAAGTGCAAATGACAACCATTCGTAGAAAGAGTTCCAACAAGTGATACAATTTCGAAGTGCCCACGCCATGTAGTCGGTTCTAATTGATTAGCTAATCGAACAGTCACATCTGTCAGGCTCCCAACACAAGTTACTATAACGCCTGCCGTAATACTATTCCTTATGACCAGATTATCTATTTCTTTCTTTAAATCTTGTCCTGGTTTGAGCCGACAAGAATATGTACTCATGCTTGCTTCCACATCAGTATAAATTTATAAACGTTCAAGTCTTCGCAATGCATTAAAAGTGTCTACAATGCTGCAAACAAAAAGACCGGAAGCGCTGGCTCCCGGTCTTTTTTGCTACTCAATCTCCTTATTCTACTCCGAACATTGCATCGTCGCGACGACCACTGTTACCACCCCGGCGACGTGTCGCTTTTTTCTTGACGGGTGCAGGTGGTGCCAGTAATTTGGCTTTCTGAGCATCTGTCAGAGGTTTCAGATCGGTGATCGAGAACGTATTGTCGCTGATCGTTGTGTTGAAGCTACCCACAACTTGTTCTGGTTGACCATTGCATGGTAGTTTCGTAACGGTAAACACAGCGCGGAAGTAAGATACTTGTGGTCTTCTGTTCCGGCCTTTGAAGCGAAGTGCTTTACCACTTTCGATTTTAGCTTTCTCAGCCTGCAGTTGTTGGGCTAAATCGCCTGGCAGATCACGAATATTCAGAATAACTGTGTTCGTGTCGAATGAGATTTCTCCAGTTGCCAGACGGCGGTTCAGGCCACGGTAGCGTAGGCGGGTAACCGTATCACCAACCGATGTGATTGTGCCGTTACAGTAGCAGACATTAGCCACTTCACGTGTGTATGGCGTACGGTAGAATACTTCCAGGCGCTCCAGTTTGTGATTGTATTTGCAATCAACTGGTTTTTTCTTGTCAGGAAGACTCGCAAAACTAGACGTTGTTACTTCACTCATACAAGTACCGCATTTAGCAGTCTGTTTGTTGTGAAGCGTTACGTAATAGAAACCAGGACTTAGCTGACCATTTGAGAAGTATGCTGTTGGGAAAGTCAGGGTTGTGTCCGTAGTGTTTTCTAACTGAGCAATAACCTGATCTGTTGCTCCTGCAACAACTGAATCCGGACGATAGTACAAACGAGCTGTAAATGTTTCGTTTCGCGGATTGGGCGTCGTACTACGCCAGCTAATTGTTGGAGCGACTGCTGTTTTGTTGACAGCTGCATACTTTTGCTCGTCTGTGCTATCAACATAAGCAAGCGATGCTCCCTTAAGTGAAGCGCCATTAAAGCGAATATTCAACTCAGGAATCTGTTCGCAAGTCGGGCAGGTGACAGGAGCTTTAGGTATAAGTTTCTTCTGAACAAATCCTTTCCGAACAGCTAATCCGACACTAAATCCGCCGTGTTTACGCTTAAACTCATATAACTGATTGTCTATTCCATTAACAATCATGTAGTTCAAACGTGTTATAAAGCCTTGTCCCTGAACGCCTATATTCCAATTATTCCGCAGTGGGAAGAAAACCCCAAGAGAACCGATTGCTCCTAGATGATAAAGAGTTGGGCTTGGGTTAACTGAACGGAGAAGACGTCCGCCGTCTACCAGCGATGGCACCGCGCCAGGAGGCAGTGTACCTTGCGATGGGATGTATGCGGCAATAGTAGCAGCCTCTGTCCGGAACAGTCCACCACGAGCAGCAGCTTCGATGAACGTTGTCGCATCAGGGTTTCTACGGCTACGGGCTAGTGTAAACGTCAGTGCTGGTCCAATTGTCAGGAACATATCTTCCGAAGCACGTTGACGAATGGTAACTTGATTCTGCGGAACTGACGGCGTAAGCGAAGCAGCCAGATTATACAGATAGTCCCGGTAGATACTACGTGTGATGTAGTTCTGATAACCGAAAGCAGTTCCTACAGCAAACCGTAATCGCCGGGTGGCTGGTGTCAGAAAATAATCAACGTTTGCTGTTATGTTAAATCCAGCTCCGTTATATAATGTCTGATCCCGTTTGTTTGGGCCAAATGTATTTTCCCAGGTACCACAATAAGCAAAATTGGGGCCTGCATAAAGCCCTATTCTCCAGGGAGATAATCGTCTTACTAAAATAAACGTTTGAAAAGTTGTATCACAGTCATCCAGTTCGGCAACATCACTGGCCTGTGCCTTAAAGTCACTTCTACGCAACGTATCGGTGTAGATACCTTTACCTAACCGATAAATTCTTTCGCGTTCGTAACTTCTTCCAGAGGTTGTTGTGGTGCCAGATGGACTTACTGTAGTGGGTTGAACCCGGACTGTGTCAGTCTGTTGAGCAAGGGTAACAGAAGGTATTGCAAAACTTAGCAACACGAGTCCAGCCAGCATCCTCAGAGGGTGTTGTTGGATAAATGTTCGCATATTTATTGAGTTAATTTGACGCAATGTTCCTATCTAAACGTTCTTTTTCGGGTGCGGCTGTGGATATTTAGGAAACGACCACCATTGTTAATGGACATTCACTTGTTAAAACAGTCAATACTGATCGAGTTCTATACATTCTCCCGCAGTTCCTACTATGACTAATTTCTCAAACAAATGTTTCTTCAGACTGCAAATAAATACAAATTATATTAGCCTGAAGCGATGTTTCCCTAAAAGAATGGCCAAACGAAGCTGGCCCGCCACACAGACCATCCAATCGATGGTCCAATAATCCACTTTTTTTTGCAATGTTAAGACTGAATTGCAAAAGTCAATCTATTATTTCAATATTTTTTCAATGTCTGTAGATAAAGCGTATAGGCTGCTGGTACATAAATTCGCATCGTTAGTTACTAACCGATAACATGATAATATTAGCATTAGATATATCGACGGGCATTTTACAGCTCTTATCTATGAAACTAATCTCAATAATAGTAATAATAAGATGATAAGAAAATAAATAGGTATACTACTCTTAAATAATTAGTGTTTTGCTGTCCTGCTGCCAATTATCTATGCTACGGTCCTTTTCTTGGTGCATTATAGCTTTATATTATCAGTTTTATAGATGTCTGGATTAAATTCGTTGTGCATTTGGCAACAATTTTTCCATCTTTCCCCATAATACGTCCTTCGCAGTGGACAATATTTTTACCTTCCCTTACAACTTCCGCAGTGGCTGTAACAATTTCATCGATCCGAGCCGCATTCAAAAAGTCAATATTTAGGTTTACAGATGTATAAGCGTATTCACGACCAAGGGCAAATACCATAGTTCCAATTAAATCATCTAGCATGGCGGCCGCAGCGCCACCATGCAGTATACCTGCCGGGTTTGTCATTTCTTCTCGAATAAGAAAATCAACAACTAAATGTCCGTACTCTGCTCTTCGAACTGTACCTCTCAGCCAACGGCCTAAAGGCGAAATACTATCACTCATTGGTTGCCCTACTCGATTACGCAGGAAATCAAGACGGCGGTTTGCGATATTGTCCATATCCACTAAAAATAGTATTAAACTAAGTCATAGACACGTAAGATGCGATAATTTGTGGACTTTCTTGTGAAGTTTTAAAGACTTGTACTACTTTTGGACGATTTTTAGTTCGCACTCCTTATTACGTCGAATGAATTATACACTTACGCAGATACCTGACCGCACCCCAAAGCCTCGTCAAAGCGGGCTGACTATGGTGATGGATAAAGGGTTAAGCCTGCGGGAGGTAGAGGATTTTTTATCTACCTCAGCCGACTACGCAGACATTATCAAGCTTGGCTGGGCAACGTCTTTTGTCACCCCAAACTTAAAAGAAAAGTTAGCAATTTACCGCGAAGCGGGTCTTCCTGTTTATTTCGGCGGAACATTATTTGAAGCATTCGTTGTACGTAATCAATTCGAGGATTATCGCAGATTATTAGACACGTATAGCATGGAATATGCTGAGGTTTCAGATGGATCAATTGATATGCCTCAGGATGAAAAATGCAACTACATCCGCCAATTAGCTACTCAGGTAACCGTACTTTCGGAAGTAGGTTCAAAAGATGAAGCTAAGATTATTCCCCCTTACAAGTGGATTCAGTTGATGAAAGCTGAGCTTCAGGCTGGTGCCTGGAAGGTAATTGGTGAAGCTCGGGAAGGTGGCACAGTAGGGTTGTTTCGGTCAAGCGGAGAAGTACGACAAGGCCTAGTTGAAGAAATTCTAACCCAGGTTCCTTTTGAAAGCATATTATGGGAAGCTCCACAGAAAGAACAACAGGTCTGGTTTGTTAAACTCCTTGGGGCTAATGTTAATCTCGGTAATATTGCTCCTCACGAAGTAATTCCTCTAGAAACCATTCGTTTAGGCCTAAGGGGAGACACTTTTACACATTTTTTGGGGAAATAAGTGTTAGTTGACTGGTTCTTACCAGTTTCTAATTAATAGAACACATACTTTCTGGCGGTTTATTTCCGACAGTGTAAACTATTGTTAACGGCTTCTTTTATGGACCTCCTTAAATCGTTGCTTGATTTCCTGCTCCACCTTGACCGTCATCTTGACATATGGGCAAACGATTATGGCGTATTACTCTATGCTATTCTATTCCTGATTGTCTTTACTGAAACAGGATTGATTGTCATGCCACTCTTACCCGGTGATTCGCTGCTTTTTGCAGCTGGCGCTTTAGCTGCTCGTCCAACAAATGAACTGAGCGTATGGGTAATTATACCTCTGCTTATTGTAGCGGCCTTATTAGGTGATAATGTCAACTATTTTGTTGGAAAGTTCTTGGGAACGAAGATCAAATCGCGGGAACGAATCCTGTTTTTCAAGCGAGAGTATATTTCTGAGACGGAAAAATTTTATGCCAAATATGGCGGTCGTACAGTCATCATCGCTCGTTTTATTCCGATCGTGCGTACTATAGCACCGTTTGTAGCTGGTGCCGGTAGTATGAATTATGGTACGTATATCAAATTCTGCATTATGGGCGCTGTATTGTGGGTCACTAGTATTTCGCTGTTGGGCTACTTCTTCGGTAATTTCCCGATTGTTCAGAAAAATTTCGAGTTAGTAGTTTTCGGTATTGTTGGTTTATCCGTGTTACCAATCGTATTTGAATTTATCAAGAAGCGATCAAATAAACCGGCTATCTAATCCAGCAATTACATTTCGAGAATGAATCAATCTAACGGGAAGCTTTATCTATCTAAGCTTCCCGTTATTATATTTCTTGCTTGTTTATGACTCGTTACGGTCTGATTGGGTATCCACTAACGCATTCGTTTTCTCAACGATATTTTTCCGGGAAGTTTACCCGTGAAGGTATTGCTGATAGTCGCTACGATTTATTTGAATTGCCTGCAATCGAAGACCTGCCAGTGATTTTCAGTACGCCAGGCCTGCGGGGGCTTAACGTAACAATTCCATACAAACAAGCCGTCTTACCTTATTTACACCGCTTGGATTCGTCAGCCGAAAAAATTGGCGCTGTTAACGTAATTAAAATTGAAGCTGATGGTTCCCGAACCGGTTATAATTCTGATTACTACGGTTTTCAACAATCGTTAATTGATTGGTTTTCTGAACTCAATCGTTCGCTAGACGGTGCTCAGGCACTCGTTCTGGGTACTGGGGGCGCATCAAAAGCCGTTACGGTAGCTCTTACGGATTTGAATGTCGAATACAAATACGTATCACGTACCAAAACAGATACGTCTTTCGCCTATAACGAACTGACCGATATTTTGTCAGATTATTCCTTGATTGTTAATTGTTCACCAGTGGGTACGTATCCGTATATTGACGAAGCCCCCTCTATTCCTTACGATCTGCTGACAGATCGCCATCTCCTGTATGATCTGGTCTATAATCCTGCCGAGACTAAATTCATGCAACTTGGTCGCAAACAGGGTGCCTATGTCAAAAACGGTTTAAGAATGCTTGAATTACAGGCCGATAAAGCATGGGAAATTTGGCAGCAGTAATTATTGGTCGGTATATAAACCGGGGGCTATAAACAGATTTCCTGCATTCGGTCTTCTTTCATCACAAATACATTGAAATCAACCTGACCACGAATGCCCTGTACCCAACCGTTTTGATTATGCTGCCAGAGATAAAGTTTATCGGCGTTATATCGACGCAAATGCTTTGTTGAGTAATCAGCGATCCAGAGCGGATATTCATCCAGATTTCCTTTAATGTAGCGTCGATACAGATTGCCATTCGTATAAATAATAGGCTGAATCTGGTAATAATCGCCCACTACTTTAAGCCACAACTTTAGCCCATTGACAATCGTTTCATCCGATTGGCCATTAGTCACCTCAAAATCGACAACGGGCGCAAAATCTCCTGTGCTTAAGTGAACATGTTTGATGAAGTTATTAGCCTGTTTAAGCGGATCGCGGGTAGGGTGGTAGAAATGATACGCTCCCCGACGCAAATCAGACTTTTTAGCTTCACGCCAGTTTTTATCAAAGTGCTTGTCGAACAACGTAGCACCTTCCGTTGCTTTAATAAATACAAATTGTAGCCGCACGCCGTCGGCTTCCATTTGCCGCACTTTAGACCAGTTGATTCGATCATTATGCCGTGATACGTCAATGCCGTGTATTGCGTACCGCATTGGTAAGTGAATTCCAAAAGCCTTCACAAACCGCCAGTTTAACTCCTCGGTTCCACGTGATCGAATAAGCCAAAAACCGATCAATAGAAGTAGAAATGCCGCAATCCATAAGCCATATCGCCGAAAAATGAATTTAGACAGAACGCGTAATTTCATACTGGATAGATTGCCCGCCCGAAATTACGGTATAACTTTCGAATATAAAGAATACAAAAAACCCCTTTGTGTACACAAAGGGGTTTTCCTATTGACTTATAAACTTATCCTTAGTCGTGCCCTTCCAGCTTAACTAATTTATTGTATAACCCCAGCAGCAGGAAAGGAGCTGCCCACTGGCCTACAAATAAACTTCGGTTACGCTCACCTGTTGCCTGCAAATACAGGGATACAGCCATTGAGCCTAATGATGCCCATAGAAATATATCAGAGGGCAATTTTGCTGTTTGTTCTTCAATAGCCGTAGCAACTGGGCCCTCACGGTGTTCTGGATTGTTGTCTTTATGTTTTGCCATAACGCTAAAGTTTATTTTGTAACGAAGCGTTAACTGGATGATGAATTATAAAGTTTGAAGTAATGAGGTAATAGTACTTTTTTGACTCTATCCCTTTGTACTTTTTCACTTTATCATTTCCAGTGTGGCATTTACTTATTTGTTGGGCTGGGGAGTTGTACGTAAGTAGGGCTTTACGAACGTAACGCCTTTCGGAAACTTGGCGTCCAACTGATCATTGGTAACCGCTGGTGTTACAATGACATCCTGACCCTCTTCCCAGTCGGCGGGAGTAGCCACCTGATAGTTTGCTGTCAATTGAAGCGAGTCAATCACCCGTAACAACTCATTAAAATTACGTCCTGTCGAAGCGGGGTAGGTCAGTGTCAGCTTAATTTTCTTATCGGGACCGATTACAAATACAGACCGTACCGTTGATTTTTCGCTGGCGTTTGGATGAATCATATCATACAGTTCAGCGATCTTACGATCAGGATCAGCAATGAGCGGAAAATTAACTTCTGAACCCGTTACGTCCTTAATATCTGGAGTCCAGCGGTTATGCGACTCCAGATCATCAACCGAAACGGCAATAACCTTTACGTTACGTTTCCCAAACTCGTCTTTTAGAAGAGCTGTTTTCCCTAATTCTGTAGTGCAAACAGGGGTAAAGTCAGCCGGATGCGAAAATAGCATTCCCCAGGAGTTACCTAACCATTCGTGAAAACGAATGTGACCCTGGGTTGTATCAGCCTCAAAATCGGGGGCGATGTCTCCTAAGCGAAGTGACATAATGAACGTGGTTTAGTTTACAAAATCTACCTAATAAATATAGTAACAAAGGAGTGTAAAACCGACTGACAGCCGGTTTTAGAGCAAACCTAAAAAATAGTTACGGAGTTCACAATGTTCTATCGAGATCGTTCAGATCAACTTATCCTCTACAGCCATTCTAACTAATTCAGCGGCATTACGTACCTGCAATCGACGCATCATGTTAGCCCGATGGTTATCAACCGTTCGAACGCTAAGCTGAAGTTTTTCGGCTATCTCACGGCTGCTCATGCCGTCGACCAGGAACTGAAGTATCTCCTTTTCTTTATTTGATAATTTCGACTGACGCTCGGTACGTCCATGACGACTTCCTTTTTTCAACTGCTGCATATAACCGCTCAGGATAATAGAAGCCACTGGCGAGCTATAATACTTTTCTCCTGCTGCAATCGTCCGAATGGCTTTTATCATTTCATCCGAGGAAGAATCCTTCAGAATATACCCATAAGCTCCTGCTTCAACCGATTTTAGAATGTAGTCTTCATTGTTATGCATGGACAGCATTAGCACACGCACGTTTTTGTACAACCGGCTAACGACCTGCGTAGTCTGAATTCCAGACATACCAGGCAGAGAAATATCCATTAATATCAATTCAGGCAGTTTATCTGGTTCGGACTGATGCACTTTTAGTTTATCGAGGGCTTCTTCGCCATCGTTGGCTTCGTCAATTATCTCTAAGCCATCTGCCTGTTCCAGCAAGAGTCGGATACCATCGCGAACGATAGAATGATCGTCCACTAACATTAGTTTAATAGGTGCCATGATGAGCAAACTGCGTCTGATAAGGTATTGTAACCTGAATTTTAGTTCCTTTTCCTAACGATGAATTGATTTTAAATTTCCCGTTTAGCAATTTAGTACGTTCCTGTATATTGTGTAGCCCCTGCGAGGGAGTACGCTTTTTCTTCGGCTCAACCATACTGCTACCGGATTCCTGTTTGGATTTCGTTAATCCAGAAGTTTGTTTCTTTCGGGAAATCTGGAATCCTTTTCCATCATCGCTTATCAGTAATTGCAACACGTTTCCGCGCTCTTTAAGTTCGATATGAATATGAGCTGGATCGGCATGTCTTATAGCATTACTGACTGCTTCCTGCGTAACGCGATACAGCATAATTTCAACATCTTTATCCAAACGGGGCATATCCGTTGAAAGATTCGTTTCGAACGTAACGTCTATCGTTTCAGTACGGTCTTGTTCAGCCAGCATTTTAAGAGCAGGTAATACGCCAAAATCACTTAACACGGTAGGCATTAAATTATTTGAAATAGTACGTGTTTCCTGGATTGTCTGCGTTACCAAACTCTTTAGCGTCTTCAGATTTTTTGGATAAAGAACCGTTCCATTTGTTTCAGAAGCTGCTTTTACCAACCCAGCCTCAAGTCCTTCGATTTGTAATTTAATGGCCGTAAGCATCTGGCCCAACCCATCATGCAATTCCCGCGAGAGTCGCTTACGCTCTTCCTCCTGACCAGCAATCAGATAAGAGGTTCGTAATTTCTGCTCATCAATTTGTTGCTGATACTGCAGCTTTGTTGCCTCAAAAAGCTTCTGACGGGTTTCTTTAAGGGATTTATTGGCACTCAGAAGTTTTATATTAGCCGCTGCCGTCTCACTTTCAGCCTCTACTAGTTGAGCAAAAGTCTGTTTTAGCTTTCGGGCAGCAGGCCGGAAGATCAACAAACCGATTGCTACCAACGTCATAGCGGTAATGAGGTAGAGGTAAAAGGATATGGTTTGTAATAGCGTTAATTTAGCTCTCACTTCACTATTGTATTCCCGTACGATTCCATCCATTTCTTCAAGAAATGGTTTTTCATTCGCCAGTAAGAGCTTAAGACTTGCCTGTACGTCGAGTTGCCTGATTTCATTAAACTGTTTTAACCGCATCAATCGGCGGGCGCTCTGGCGAAAAGCTTCAAACTCGGGGCGAATTCCCTCATACAATTGTTGAACGGTGTCTGAGTTTGGGATATGTATTTGGGGGTTATCGGCACGACCTTCGCGAACCATCAAATGATAGCGCTCAAAAACCGGAAATACTTGTCGCAGTTCGGCTACGTTCTGCGCGAAACTGGCCTGTTCATCAGGGTCTGATAACTGCAAAGCCTGCTTCACAATCTGCTGGCTCTGATGTCGTTGTAAAGCTGCATACCGAACAATCCACAACTCGTCCCGAACGGCACGTAATCGCCACTGAGTTACCCCCTGCCCCACTGTTAGCAGAACAGCCAGGATAATCAGCATCGTCATGTACAATCTGGTAAACCGAACGGGAATTACCGATGCGTCTTTTACGTTATCGTTGAGTATATCGGGCACGAGCAGTGTGATCGAGACAATATGAGTAATGTAAAAGTAATCTTTTTCGTAATTTTACCTTAATTTCACGTATCATTAAAGCCTTCCAACGTCATGACCCGTTTACTGATTGCTTTATTGCTTTTATCATTTGTAGCTCCAGCATTTCGGCCAGCGCTGCCCACAAATCCGGTTAAGCCAGCTATCACCGGTTCAGCAGTTGCCGAACCGGTAAAATTGTCGTGGGAGACGCTACGTGATGTTACATTCAAGAAAAAATGGTACGCCGAGGAATCGGTTTATATGCTCTATCCCACGTTTGGGCAAAACATTCAAAAACTGAATGGAAAACCAGTTGAACTGACAGGTTACGTACTTCCGGTTGATCTTGAATCAAATGTATACGTCCTTTCCGCCTTTCCGTACAGTGCCTGTTTCTTTTGTGGTGGTGCCGGTCCTGAATCGGTTGTATCGCTGAAGTTCAAAAAAGCAGATAAGAAGTTTAAGACTGATGAGCGTCGCACTTTTCGGGGAACGCTCAAATTAAATGCAGACAATATTTACGAACTGAATTATATCCTGGCTGATGCCGAGATGGTTGCGCAGTAAACTCATTCTGGGTTAATCACCAGGAAGACGTATCATAAAAAAACCGTGAATACATCGCGTATTCACGGTTTTTTTATGATACGTCATAATGTTCATATCTGTTATCTGGATTTTGTGATTATTGCTACGTTACGTTTACTTACCCTTCAATAGCATCCTTTCAGAGTACGGGATTAAAATAACAGCCGTTAAGTAATTATACCCGCCATTGTGAATCATATTGAACTCATGTATTTCACTTTTTTGTAAGATAGTACTTGTAAATGAAGGTAATAGGTACTGACAAAATCATTCTATCAGATTTAGTAGCCTAGTATAATTACCAGAATTTATATGGGTTTTATCAATTCACTTTAACCGTTTTACTCATGAAAGAATTACGTTGCAAAGATGTAGGCTTTGACTGTCCAGGTATTGTTAAAGGCGAAACTGAAGCCGAAGTACTACAATTAGCGGCTCAACATGCGCAAGACGTACACTACGTAACGATCACACCGGAGATGGCTGAACAGATCAAACCACTGATTCATGATGCGTAAACGATTAGGTTATGTCATGAATAGCCGACAGCATTTACTGACCTGTCTTTACGCTATTCTAATTTGTACAACAGCGCTTGCTCAGTCACCACGAGCCACTACCACAAACGAAAAAAAAATGAAATTTCTGGTACATATCACCTGTGGTCCCGAAAATGCGACAAAAGCCGCGCTGGCTTTTCTGGTAGCCAAAACAGCCCTCGATGAGGGACACAGCGTTTCGCTTTTTCTGGCGGGCGATGCTGTTACGTTGCTGAAGGATAGTGAGATGGATAAAGTCACTGGACTGGGTACCGGCAAACTCCGGGAGCATTATGAAGCGATTGCAAAGGCAGGTGGACGGTTCTATTTGTCGGGTATGTCATCGAAAGCACGTAACATAGCTGATTCCGATATTGCTGGCAAACCCGCCGAATTTGCCATGCCAATGGTACTGGTTCGTCTGGCTACCGATAGCGATCGAATGTTTACGTACTGATTCGCTAATTTATTTTGACTGGTCTTACAGCACACTAGCTCTTACATTTACAATCGCCGTTCAAGCAAAGATTTTCTCTTCGTATTGAACGGCGATTTAGCCTTCTATCATTGAATTACCGATTTTATTCTTAATTCTATTTCTCAATCCTTTACGGTAGGAATCAGCCTAATTTATCAGCCATAAACAAATCGGTTCGTACCATCTTATGGGCAGGTTTAGTTGCTGGTGTACTGGATGCTCTGGCCGCAATGGCCATATTTATGATCAGAGGGGTAAAAATCCTGCGGTGGTCTGGAATTACGTTGCCAGTGGTGCTTTTGGGAAAGACGCGCTAACTGGTGGAACCGACATGATCGTTTGGGGGCTTGCCTTTCATTTCATCGTAGCCCTATTGTGGAGTGCTTTCTTCTTCGCAATCTACCCGGCACTACGTCGGTTTGTCGCCAATCCGATTGGACTCGGTTTTTGTATGGGATAGTGATTTGGATAGTAATGAACAGATTGGTATTACTGCTCAGCAATACGGCTCCTCAAACATTTGATTGGTCCAAAGCCATCATTGGGACAAGCATTTTGATACTATGTGTAGGGCTGCCTATCACTCTGACCGTGAGCAAATATTACACCAATAATTGACTATTAATTTTTCACCTTCGCAGTAACGCTGATCGACGAGAGTCTAGTTTGAGGAAAATGAACAGCAGAATAGAAAATGACCAGAGCGAAGATCCTCCATAGCTAAAGAACGGCAGCGGAATGCCAATAACCGGCACTAGCCCAATAGTCATGCCGATATTAATCATTACGTGAAAGAAAATAATGCCAGCTACAGAATAGCCGTAGACCCGAGCGAATTTAGTCCGTTGTTTTTCAGCGAGAATAACAATGCGGGATATCAAAGCAAGAAATAGAGCAATAACGATTAGGCTTCCCAGAAAACCGTGTTCTTCACCAATGGTGCAGAAAATAAAATCGGTGCTTTGTTCGGGCACAAAATCAAATTTCGTCTGTGTACCCTCCAGAAACCCCTTGCCGTACAACCGCCCTGAGCCAATGGCAATCTTGGCCTGTGTTACGTTCCAGCCTACACCCAGCGGATCAATAGTTGGATCGACGAGTACTTTAATCCGGTTACGCTGGTGTTTTTGCAATACATCATTCACAAAAAAATCAACTCCAACTACCACAATCATCATCCCAACCCCGATTAGTCCCAGCATAATCAAATTTTGAGCCGTACGGTTATAGCGGGGCATAAGCAGAATAATTACTGCCAGTAACACAACGATTCCAGCAAAAATATAGAGCTTCGGAAAGATAAGAGCGAGAATAAACAGACCCACTACGGTTAGACCAACAGCCGGAATCCAGCCAGGCAGTCCTTCGCGGTAAAGCATGATTACGAACGAAGCAAAGACCAGCGTCGAGCCCGTTTCGTTGGAAGCCAGAATGAGGATACAGGGAAGAACAATTATTGCTCCGATGTAAAGTAAATCTTTTTGCTTCGTCAGGTTAACACCCGGTATATCAATGTACTTAGCCAGCGCCAATGCTGTTGCCATTTTGGCAAACTCGGCTGGCTGAAGCTGAAAGCCTCCAAACTTAAACCACGATCGCGACCCGTTGATATTGCTGCCTGCCACTAAAACCAGCAACAGCATAGCGATCATTACACCGTAGAAAACGAAAGCGAACGTATCAAAAAACGTATGGTTGACTACCAGAATACAGATAATCAGAATAACTGTAGTGCCAATCCACATCAATTGCTTGCCGGCATTAGTCGACAAATCGAATATACTAGTCTGGTCTTCAGGGCTATACACAGCGGCATAGACGTTAATCCAGCCAATTGAGACACAGGCGATGTAAAGCAACAGGGTAATCCAGTCAATTGGTTGCGCAAAAGGATCGTTACGGCGCGCCATTGTTAAAAGTTAATCGACAAATGAAGTTTATTTATCTGAGGAGGTTAGCAGCACAAACTGATTAACGCTGAATAGCCGTCATAAAAGGCCGCGGAGCCAGGGGTTTAGGCGTAGGAACGCTTACTGTATCCCGCCGACGGATCGTGTCTTTTTTCATTGGAACGGGCTTTTTATACGTCGGCACGCCACTCAAGGGCGGCAGATACGTAGCATTTCGCATTCTGTTGGCTAGATGTTTTGCCTCCGTACGACCTTTAACGTAGCGCTCTGCCACTAAAGCAGCAATTGGCGCTGCTACGTCGCCACCCCAGCCTGCGTTTTCAACGAAAACAGCCACAGCAATTTTAGGATCATTCATAGGCGCAAACCCTATAAAGATGGAATGGTCGTATTTGTGTCCGTATTTGGCGTTCTGCGACGTACCGGTTTTTCCGCACATATCCAGACCATACAAATTGGCTGATTTTGCACTACCACTAACAACCGCCCGACGCATACCGTCAATTACGGGAAGAAAATACTGGCGCTCAACCCCTGTTTCGTGTCGTTCCAGATACTCCTGAGGTACTTCGGCCCCTGCTTTGCCAAACCCTTTGACGTAATGAGGGGTAATGTACCAGCCACGATTAGCAATAGAAGCCGCCAGATTAACTAGTTTTAGAGGGCTTATGAGCAACTCCCCTTCGCCAATGCTAAGCGACGAAACGTAGGAGAATTTCCATCGATTTGCGCCCTTGTACATCCGGTCGTAGTACGGTACGTCAGGCAAGTTACCACGCAGTTCACTTGGCAGATCAACGCCAAGCCGCTGTCCAATTCCAAACTTCTCGACCCGCTCGTGCCACTTCGCCAACCCAATAGCCGATGCCTTAAATGTGTTCTTTTCCAGATTGTTATAAATCATCCGGCGAAACACCTGATAGAAATAGGGGTTACAGGAATTTCCGATAGCGCCCCGCAAATCATTACCGCCCCGACAGTGGCACCGCATTGGCGAACCGGCATGTCCGTATACCGTACCTGGAAACAACGTACCGTCCTGTTGCGCCACCAACGCCTGTATCAATTTGAACGTTGAGCCTGGCCGATAGCTAGCCATGATAGGCCGGTTGATGAGTGGTTTGTATGGATTTTTGACGAGTTCACGGTAATTTTTCGAGAACACACGGGTTGACAGTAAATTTGGATCAAAGGTTGGGGCCGATACAGATGCCAGAATCTCGCCCGTGGCAGGATCTACAGCCACAATAGCGCCCACTTTGTTCTGCATCAGGCTATCAGCAAACAATTGCAACCCCATATCGATGCCTGTAATAAGATTTTTACCCGCTACAGCCAACGTATCGAAAGCGCCATCTTTCCAGGAGCCTTTGTTAATTCCTCGTACGTCGTGCATCATGAATTTTACCCCCCGTCGCCCCCGCAGTTGCTCTTCATAGAAACTCTCTAGCCCCGTCTGACCAATATAGTCCCCCTGTCGATAGTAGGGGTACTCCTGCTCGTCAAGCTTCTTACGGCTGATTTCGCTAACGTACCCAAGCGAATTTGCCAGCGTTTTTCCCGGATAGCTACGAATAGAACTGATCTGTGCATCAAACCCCCGGTAATCTACCAGTGCATCCTGAATCCGGGCAAAATCCTCTTTTGACACTCGACGCAGGAAGAGCGATGGCTTCACCGACGAGTAGTTTTTTGCCAGCCCCATGATGCTGTCAAATTCAGATTTTGTCAGATTCATCAGGTTACAAAAAGCCAATGTGTCAGTGATCCTGACTTTTTTTGGGGTTACGTATAGATCATAAACCGGGGTATTGTCAACCAGCAGTTTATTGTTACGATCGTAAATCTGCCCTCGATAGGGCACTTCAATCACACGTTTGATTGAGTTCTTGGAAGCTCCCAAAGAATAGGTATCATCCAAGACCTGCAAATAGAACAACCGGGCCAGATAGAGCAGACCAACGATGCAGAAAACGCCGATAATGACCCACTTACGATTCTCTAACATGAGAACTTATTCTTACTAATTTCAAGCTACGTACTCTTTACAAAGTTACTTCAATAACGATGAAAGCGTATAGAATAATGAATTATGAATGATAAATGATCAGCGATAAGCGTATCATACAGTATCCTTCATTTATCATTCATAATTCATCATTAATTATTACCATCCTTTAGCAGATGTTCTGATTCGGCAGAGATACATATCGGCGGTAATGTAGAGCGTAGAACCATCGTCGCCCCAGGCGCAGTTGGCCGTAGAATTGCCTATGTTGATATGGCCCAGAAACTCACCCGAGGCCGTTAGTACCAGCACACCATTCGCTCCGGTAACCCATAAGTTGCCGGAGCGATCCACTTTCATTCCGTCGAAACCGCCCGAAAAATTGCGTTTCTTCATATCATCCGCCCCAAATACGCTACGTCCTCTTCCGACAGTACCATCTGCCTGGAGTGGGTACGCCATCAGGAGCGGGTTTTTCGGATCAGACTGTGCTACGTAAAGTGTTTTTTCGTCGGGAGAAAGCGCTATGCCATTAGGACGAGTCAGATTGTTAACTAATAGTGTTACTGCACCTCCAGCACCATTTTTCGATGGGGCAATCCGATAAACGCCGTATCCGTCTGTTTCGCGATTGGGGTCGTTTTCACCTTTACGCATTCCGTAGGGCGGGTCAGTAAAGTAATAGCTACCATCAGAATGAGCCACTACGTCGTTCGGACTGCAAAAACGTTTTCCCTGATAATTATCAGCCAGTGTCAGTTTACCACCACTACCGTCTAGCGGCATGGCTGTTACACGCTTATCTCCATGCTCACAGGCGATGAGCCGACCTTGTCCGTCAATTGTCAGGCCGTTAGAGCCAGGCTCTCCTCCATAAGGCCCGATGCCTGTATAGCCTGATGGCTTTAAAAATGGCTTGACACCTTCTTTTTCCGTCCATTGGAAAATGGTATTTTCCGGTACATCCGAAAAAAGGAGGTAGTTGCCTGCAACATCACCACGGTTTTTTACCCAAATTGGCCCTTCTGACCAATTGAATCCATTGGCAAGTACTTCAATTTTAGCATCTTTGGGAATAAGTTTATCAATACGTGGGTCGGCTCGTATAATTTGTCCAATGGTTGGATAATTCGGACTTTGAGCCATCGCTGACACACAGACAACTGCCAGCCAGCTGGCTAGTAAAAAAGGCTTAGTTTTCATGCTTGTTGGTTTAGTTAGGTAACGTAGCGAATTCTACCCGGTAATGTAGACAATATGATCTGCCACATGCGCGATTTCTGGTATTAACTTATTGAAAAATGTCGGATGACGCGCATAAACACTACTATTCGCCTGAAAATACATCCCACGAACTACGTATCATTACTTCATATGATATATATGTATAAACTATTTATGCAATCTTATATCTGCTTTTTTATATAATTTTCGAAATATTTTCATTTAAAATATATTTTTTTAAAAATATGTTAATAATATCGCGAAACTGAAATTAGCTTTTTGATTTTACTGTAGCCTAATTGACGCCAATTGGGTACTTTTGAACCGGCTACGAATCTGGCTAATTCGCATTACTACGTGTCTAACTATTATTTATGATGATTTTTTTCTGGTCTTATCCTCGAAAGGGGAAAAAGTCGAGCTTACTATGGCTCATCATTTTACTTACTTGTTTGCTCTCAGCTAAGAGCTCGCTTTTTGCCCAACTACCCTCTGGATTTTCAAAAAGTACTGTCCAGGAAAATTACACCAGCCCAGTCGGTCTTATTTTTTCCGGTGATGGAAACAGGTTTTTCGTATGGGAAAAGAGCGGAAAAGTCTGGGCATCAACCTGGAACGGCTCGTCTTATGTGCGTCAATCGACAGCCATGATTGATATTAGCGAAGAGGTTGGCGAATGGAATGATTTAGGACTTCATAGCATCTGCCTGGACCCTAACTTTCAGACCAACGGGTTTGTCTATCTGTTTTATGTAGTTGACCCTCACCACCTGCACTATTATGGTACGCCACAGTATAGTAGCACCACGAATATGTATCACCATGCTACAATCAGCCGGGTGACGCGCTACAAGGTGCAGACGTCTGGCAACAACATGGTGGCTGATTACGGTTCCAGAAAGGTGCTGATCGGCGAGTCGGTAACAACTGGCATCCCTGTCACTTTCGAGGCCCATGCTGGGGGTACCATATTATTTGGGCGCGATGGTACGTTGTTTGTAACCACTGGCGATGGCGCCCATCATGAGGGTGTCGATGTGGGTTCCCGTGCAGAAACCAACTACAAGGAGTCACTGCAGTACAAAATGATGCGCGATAATGAAAACGTAGGGGCATTGCGTGCGCAGATGGTCAATTCGATGTGTGGCAAAATACTACGTATTGACCCCAACACGGGCGATGGTTTGTCCAGCAATCCTTTTTATAAATCAGGAAATCCTCGTTCTGCCGAATCGCGCGTGTGGGCTTTAGGAATGCGTAATCCGTACCGAATTGGCCTGAAACCCAATACAGGTAGTGTAAACCCTAATGATGGCAATCCTGGTACGCTGCTGGTAGGCGACATTGGCTGGTTTAAATATGAAGATTTTCACGTTATTGATAAGCCTGGTCTAAACGCGGGCTGGCCACTTTACGAAGGTCTTGAAACAACAATAGCCTATTACGGCAACAATGTAAAAAATCTGGATG
Organism: Spirosoma sp.; assembly: GCF_048594605.1. Lineage (GTDB taxonomy): Bacteria > Bacteroidota > Bacteroidia > Cytophagales > Spirosomataceae > Spirosoma. The sequence goes on along the minus strand of NZ_JBMDWV010000367.1, from coordinate 6,081 downwards.
AACCCGGACAACCTACGTTTGAAAGCTTATGCGTACAACCTACATCGTTTGTCGATAATGCAGTTCCTACGTTACGTCGGTTTACGCACTCACGGCCTGCCCTGGATTACAACCACGGCCCTACGCCTTCAACAAGGGTTCCGGCATTTAGTGGCAGTACACCCATCGTGCGCGACATTGGTACAACAGGAGCTCCTTCGGGCACACCCTTTTCTGGTTATTGTATTGTTGGAGGCCCTTACTATACTGGAAGTCAGTTCCCTGACTCTTACAAGAACACGTACTTTATCGCCGATTATGGCCAGGGATGGATTAAAAACCTGGAGTTGCATGATGAAGGAGATCATATCGTCCATGAAGTTCGAAACTTCTCTTCCAATGATTTCGAACCAGGTATTCTGGATTTGAAAATGAACCCACGCGACGGTTCTATTTATTACGTCCGGATTCAGGGATCGGTATCCCGGATCAGTTATGGCGGTAATCAGCCGCCAGTGGCTAATGCGTCATCTAACGTAACATACGGAGGATCTCCTCTTACTGTTCAGTTTACAGGGTCAAATTCTGTCGATCCAGAGGGTTTCCAGCTTTCGTACCTGTGGAATTTTGGCGATGGAACAACCTCTACGTTAGCCAATCCAACTCATGTCTTTTCAGATCCAAGCATTAGGAAGTTTAACGTCACCCTTGTTGTTACGGATAATCAGGGACAGACATCACAGCCAAAAGAGATCGTTGTTTCGGTGAACAACACGCCACCGACTGCCCAGATCACTAACCCGGCCCCCGGTACGTTGTACACTATGAGCCAGCCAACAACCTATACGCTTCAGGCTAACGTAGTAGATAACGACCTTTCCAATCTGAAATACGAATGGCAGGTTTCTCTTCATCATAACACACATACACACCCTGAGCCGATTCTGACAAGTGCCAACCCGGTCATTACGATTTCGCCGGTGGGTTGCAGCCCTAACGAAACGTATTCGTATGTGATTACGCTGAAAGTGACTGATAATGGAGGGCTGACCGCCACGCATTCCGTTGTTTTATACCCCGACTGTAATTCAGCCAGTTCACTGGTGAGCAACGTAACGGCAACGCGCCAGGTCAATGCAGTTCAGGTAAGCTGGATCAACCCCAATGTAGCTTTCGACGAGATCCTGGTGGCCGCTAAAACAGGGAGTGTTTTCACCGATAAACCGACAGGTACGTCGTATACAGCTGATCCTAATTTCAATGGAAATGGCTCCGCTCTCGATGGCGGCAAGGTCGTTTATCGGGGTACAGGAACGAACGTAACAGTGACTAATCTAAACCCACTGTTTCAGTATTATTTCCGAGTTTATACACGCATAGGTAATACATGGAATGGTGGTGTTGAGGTCAACGCAATTCCCAACCTGCCTCCAGTAGCACCTACTATAGCTGCTCCATCAGGCATACCCGGTCAGTATTACAGCTATACGATTCCCGCCTTTACCGATCCAGAAGGGCAACCCCTGGTCTACTCTGTGGATGGTCTGCCAAACTGGCTGAATTTTGACACCAATAACCGGACACTAACCGGAATACCCACGCAGACAGCCAGTTATACACTCACTATATCAGCAAGAGACGTAGGTAACGTATCCACTTCTGTGCCAGTGATAATCAGCACCGGGCCGAACCAATCTCCTGTTGCTCCAAACGTGCCGACTCTTTCAGCACGTGTCAATCAGCCGTTTAGTTATACGGTTCCTGCTTTTACGGACCCGGAAGGAAAAAATCTTTCGTATTCCGTTACAGGACAGCCAGGCTGGCTAAACTTTAACACGGGATCACTTGTATTGAGCGGTACGCCAACGCAAGTGGGCAGTTATTCGTTGACGATTAGAGCCACAGATCCATCCGGTCTTAGCACGCCATTAACTTTAACGGTTAATGTTAATAATGGCGCCTTTGATCTGACGCCGGTCATCTTTGCCAGTCCTTCAACGGTTGTCGGCAACAAACCCTTTGTGATGGTAGTTGATATATATGAATTAAACGGAGTAGAGGTTCCGAGTCCAATTATGGTGCGTGTATCCAAAGATACTAAAGGTATCATGAGCTTTAGCCAAGGTGCTACGTCTGTAGGAGGCCGTCCTGTACAGAATAGTATGTGGAACTTTGATTCATCCGATCCCGATTATTTTACGTTAACATCCAAGCAGAAGATTTCGGCAGGCGGAGTACTTTCATTCGGTCTGGAAGGTATGCTTTCTCCAGGATCAACCACGGGTTCGTTGAGTTTCGTTGCCGTTGTTAATGGAGGTGTCGGAGAGGATGTGAAAAACAATAATGATAGCGAAAAAATCGAGTATTTCCAGCAATAGGTAGTTTCAGATTCGTTGTCAGTAAATGACGGGCAAGCCTGCTAGATACTGTTACAGAGCCACAGCTAAAACAAAAAGCCAGGTTTTGTGCAGATGTTTAGCAGGTTTGTTTTGTATGCCTCTCAACGATTCGCTTGTACTCCAAAGAATGCCTTTTCGATCCGACTGACCGATACGTACCGCCGTATGTTTCCCTTTTTTCGCTTATTTTTAGGTAAAATTTCCTTCAATCCCCAATCTAAATTGTTCATGAAAGATAAAAAACGGTCGACCGTGCCTTCGGCTGAAGAAGCGAATACGCGACGGCAGTTCCTCAAAACGCTTGGTATCGCTGGTACAGCTGCAGCTACTGCTCCAGCCGCATTGGCCGAAACAAGAAAGTCTCCCCTACCCCAGTATCTCGATCTGATTCGCAGCCACAGTAGCACCGCGGCAAACGATAAAATTCGGATCGCCCTCGTCGGTACGGGTGGCATGGGTATTGGTGATACGCAAACGGCACTCATGGTCGATGGTGTTGAAATGGTGGCTGCCTGCGACCTGTACGACGGTCGTTTACGCCGGGCCAAAGAACTTTGGGGGGATCAGTTACCAGTGACCAGAGATTATCGGGAAATTATTGAACGTACGGACGTTGACGCGATTATAAACGGAACAACTGACCATTGGCACGAAAAGATTTCGACCGATGCCATGCGGAAAGGCAAGCACGTGTATTGCGAAAAACCGATGGTTCAGAAGTTTGAAGATGGCCATAAACTGATAAAAGTTGCTAAAGATACGGGCAAAGTTTTCCAGGTCGGCAGTCAGTTTGCCAGCTCATTACTCATCGCCAAGGCCCGCGAGTTGATGAAAGCCGGCGATATAGGTGAACTCGTCTTTGCCGAAGCAATTTATGATCGTCATAGCGCTATGGGCGCCTGGCAATATTCGATCCCGCCCGATGCGTCTCCTCAAACTGTTGATTGGGATACATACCTGGGAACAGCACCTAAACGCCCCTGGGACCCGCTACGTTTTTTCCGCTGGAGAAATTACGTCGACTACGGAACCGGGATTGCGGGCGACCTTTACGTTCACCTGCTTACGTCGCTGCATAGCATAACGGGTTCTAAAGGGCCTACGCGAATTTATTCGACGGGCGGAACACGTTACTGGAAAGATGGCCGCGACGTACCCGATATTCAGTTGAGTATTTACGATTATCCGAAAACCGCCGAGCATCCCGAATTCAATCTGACAACCCGTTCCAACTTTGTCGATGGTGGCGGTGGTAATTATCTGGTGCGAATTGTAGGGACAGAAGGCGATTTATCACTGGGTTTTGATAGCCTGACGGTTCACCGTAATAAATTTCCGAAAGCACCGGGTATGTCGATCGACAATTTCCCGAAAGATCAAAAAGAGCTGTTCATTGCGGAGTACAACAAACTCTACCCACAAACGCCCGAACTGATTGGCCCGAAAGAGTTTAAATACACGTTCCCGAAAGAGTATAAGGGCGATCGGTACGAGCACTTTGCCAATTTCTTTAACTCAATACGTACCGGCGCACCCAATGTGGAAGACGCTACGTTCGGGCTACGCGCCTGTGGGCCCACGCAGTGCGGCAATATGAGTTATTATCAAAAGAAAGTGGTTGGCTGGGACCCGATCAACATGAAAATTCTGAACGCTACGTAGTCAGAGTAATTTCTATACTTACTAATAAGAAAAAGGCAGAACTCGATTCTTGTTCTGCCTTTTTCCTGAAAGTACTACGTATCATCTGCTTAGTAGCTCCCGCAGATCAGCAATCACCTGGCGGGTCTCGTCGATACGTGTTTTGAGACCTTTTTTATAGTACCATGCCCGAAACTCAGGGTTATCGTGATGCGTGTTCAATTCCTGCTCTAGTTCCTGAAGATACGTTTCACACTGCGTCAAATAGTTTCCGGCCGTTTCGGGGTTATGGAAACCTCCTCCCTCGATTGTTACGTATACAGGCGTTGTATGAGCCGCCTGAGATGCCCCCCCGTAGCATCGGGCTGCAATCCATATACCGTGTTGCATGTCTTTCATTTCCAGCTTAATCGACAAACGCCCTATCGACTGACCGCTTTCGTTTTTTGTTACACGGCCGATTACACGCCCATGCGCAATCAGTTCAAGGGATTCGAGCGGAAGCTGCTTCGGATGGCCATAGGCCTCGGCAGTAACCGTTACGTTATCGCCTTTTTGCAGTGAAAGTTTATCGCCGGGCAGCGCCCTGTTAACGCTCAGTTCGAGAATGGGTCCGGTTGTTACGAAGGTGTGCCCAGCCGCGACTCCTGCCTGCCAGGACGCGTGGCTAAAAGGCCCATTAACATACGTATAAAAACGAGCGTTCCCAATTCGAGCTGAATTTTCTGGCGGACCGTGATCATGGTCGTGCCCGCACCACGGAAAATCTGATCAGGACGTTGCTGTGAGTGGAAAACCTAAATCAAGCATCCGGTAATAATGCTCAGTACGTAACGGCTGCGATGACACACAGTATTGAAGAATTTCGAGGACATCAACTTTTTTTCGCAGTCCATCGAGCGTCAGGCCCCGGTAGCCGTGAAATGACTCGGCCTGATGAGCGTAACCGGTAAGGCCTCCTCGTTTATGCAATTCATCGAATACTTTATCGTAGTAATAATAATTCTGACCGTAACGTACTGAACCTGTCGCCCCAAACCCTAGTGCATGGCCAAGTTCAGGCGTTCGCGGATCTTCCTGACCGGGAGTCAGTAAATAATTGCCTTGTCTATAGATTCCTTTCTCACCAAAAGCATACTGCGGATAATATGTTTCCCAGAAGTCGCCCATCTTCAGTAGCACGCCCACGTTAATATCTTCGGCCTGCGTCCAGGCGAGTAATGGCTTGTTTTCCGTTGGGGAGCGTCGTATGTGAATATGCCCATCCGCCGAATACCACTTTCGTTCCGCCATATTAATCCAGCGTGCCATTCGGTACGTCTGCCGGAATAACTGTCCGGGTTTGATCACGAGCTTGTGCGCCTGACGCAGATATTCGTTGCCTTTTGATAAGTCTAGTTGATACGTACCCGGCGACAACGTTAGATTAAACGCTCCTGATACGTAGAACGAACTATCCGGCTGGAAGGCGTAGCCATCGGCATGATCCCATAAGCCATACATAACGGCTGCGGCCTCATGCGGAACGTCCGGTACAGGTTTGCTGGCTCGGGTAAGACGTACACGCACTGGTGTTGGCTTGCCCGTGGTAGCATCCAGCACCTGAATACGTAAATGACCGGGAGATTGAGCTTTTCCCCTAATGAACGTAGTGCCAGAAAGCAGCACCGTACTTAAGAAGAAATAAAATAGACGTCGGATCATCAGCCTGGAATTCGTACAACAAACGGTTAGTTCACGTTCAAATTTGCCCGTCCTATTCCTGCAAGACCATTAGTTGTTACACCCTCCATCCGTAAACGAACAACAGTTTTTGAGTCAGATGTAAAGAACGATACGGTTGCTTTTCCATCTATTCCAGTTTGAATCATCGGTGCCCAGAACAACGTAGTACGATAGTCAGGACGTACGTGTTCGGGCTTTTTTACGTCATAGCGCGGAGCATAGAACTCACGAACAGGTAAGTAACCGGGCAACTTAGCCAGTAGCGTACCTGGAGTCGCGTGTTTTTCAAAAAAAAAATTAGGGTTTACGCGGTTTGGAAGAATTTTAAATACCCCCC
>NZ_JBMDWV010000366.1:0-23906 GCF_048594605.1 Spirosoma sp. | reverse complement strand
AACTTTATATAAAGTTTGGCCATTTACTTTTTGATGCGTATGGTAAAATTTTACTACGACGTTAAGATATGTTGCTAACTTCGATTTCTTCTCCAGACTTATGAAAGAACTTAAAGTTAACCATTCCTAGGGAGCTGTCCTTAATAAGTTTAACCCAAGTCTTATACCTTACATACCATTGCATCTGTTTTGAGTAGACGCCTTTAGTGTAATAAGCGTACAAAAATGGGTTCATAGAAATAGATATACCCCGTTCATTCTGTTTGGTTAAAATATAATCAAGGTTATTTTCTATTACATCCGTTACCAAAACGCTGGCCTGAATTGTGCCGGTACCGCCACAGGTCGGACATACTTCACGAGTAACTATGTTCATCTCTGGCCGAACACGTTGACGTGTGATCTGCATCAGGCCAAATTTCGTCAAAGGTAAGATTGTAAACTTTGAACGTTCGGGCTTCATTTCGTCGCGCATGATATCTTGCAGAAGTTTTTTATTTTCTGCTTTTTTCATGTCGATAAAGTCAACCACAATGATACCGCCCATATCACGCAAGCGAAGCTGGCGGGCAATTTCTTTCGCAGCCTCCCGGTTAACACTAATAGCCGTAGCTTCCTGGTCTTCTTCTGAATTTGACTTATTGCCACTGTTAACGTCAATAACATGCAGCGCTTCAGTATGCTCAATAATCAGGTAACCACCGCCAGGCAAACTCACTGATCGGCCAAACAGCGACTTAAGTTGTTTTTCTAAACCTAAAGCTTCAAAAATCTTTGTTTTTCCTGTATAAAGCTTAACAATCTTTTCTTTATCAGGGGCAATGGTATGGATATAATTGCGAATCTCATCAAACGACTCTTTCGTGTCGACAGTGATACTCTCGAATGATTCGTTAAGCATATCACGGAGGATCGACGAGGCTCGGTTCATTTCGCCTAAAACTCGGTCGCGAGGTTTAGCTTCAGTAAGGTTTTTAATTGCCTGATCCCACTTGGCCAAGGAATTCTGCAAATCACGATCAAGCTCTTCGACGTCTTTATCCTGAGCTACAGTTCGTACTATAACGCCGAAATTATGCGGTTTCAAAGACGACATCAAGCGCATTAACCGCGACCGCTCGGCACGGTCAGTAATTTTTTTGGAAAGGTTTACGCCATCGGAAAATGGCACGAGAACTAAATAGCGTCCCGCTATCGAGATATCGCAGGAAAGGCGTGGACCTTTGGTTGAGATGGGTTCTTTAACCACCTGAACCAAAATTGGAGCATTTTTCGTCAGAACCTTATCGATCTTTCCAATTTTATCGATAGTTGGCTCCAGTTGCATATCGCTAAGTCGTCCAGTAGTGACACGTTTAGCGATTACGTCTTTAATAAGCTTGTTTAGCGAATTGATATTCGGTCCCAAGTCCTGATAGTGCAAAAAACCATCTTTTTCATGACCAACATCTACAAAAGCAGCATTTAGGCCTGATGAGAGTTTTTTAACTATTCCTAAGTAAAGATCGCCAACTGTGAAGCTGCTGTCTAACTCTTCTTCGTGATACTCCAGCAATCTCTTGTTCTGCAAGAGCGCGATCCGATCACCTTTCTGAGTCGAACTGATAACTAATTCATTACTCACAAGATGAATGTACGGTTAAGAATGGCTATAAAAAAAGAAAAAAGCCACGTACGGGCTTTGCAGACCGGCACGAGGCTTCTAGTAAAACAGTTTCCCGTTCAAGTTCCAGATTTTAAATACTGATACGTTATTTAAAATCTGGAACTTGAAACCCGAAACTATTTCTTCTTATGCCGGTTTTTTCTGAGCCGTTTCTTCCGTTTGTGAGTGGCAATCTTGTGCCGTTTCCGTTTCTTACCGCAAGGCATAGTGCAATACAGTTTAATAGTTAAAATAGGTGTCGGCCGACCGACCGGTCAAGCCCAGTAAAGTTGTATAGTTTTAAGTTAAAGAGCTATAAAGTTTTACGTTGGTTTTACTGACTAACTTTATGTCTTTTCAACTGTATAACTCATTTAAGCCGCTCTTCATATTCGCGAATAGCCGCCAGAATCTGTGGATCTTTTTCCTGCTGTTTTACCTGTTCCAATACTTGCTTTGCTTCAGCCTTCTGACCAGCCTCTGCCAGACTAATACCCAAGTAGAATTGAGCTTTTCGACTAGATGGATTGTTAACCAAAATTTGTCGGAAACGCTCAATAGCCCGTTCATACTGATTTGACCGCATTGAAAGCAGACCTAAATTGAATAAGGCCAGCTCGTTGGTTGGGTCCTGCTGTAGCACCTCCCGCAACATCATTATGCCCTGCATTGGCGTGTCAGTATTGACGTACGTCATAGCCATATTGGCCTTTGCCGACAGCAAATTCGGATTTTTTGCAAGAGCTTTCTGGTAAAATTCGCGAGTTTTCTGACCCGTTAATGCCGTTTTTTTATTATCAACGGCAAATGTATATGCTTCAAAATACTGATCGCCTGCTCGTAACAGATTTCGTTCTGTTGGTTGAGCTAATGCTAATACCTCTGCGTAATGAGCGGCACTATCATAGCGATTAATTTCATGAAAAAGCGTAATCAGTTTCTCTCCAATGGCTTCCTTCTGTGAAGAACTGGCGGCTGTAAAATCAGCTTTTAGAGCTGCTACACGCTTCTGCTGATCAGCTGATAGAGGCTTCTCATGCATAGCAGCTTCCCCTGATCCGTTTGTTCCCGAACTGTGAGAGTCAGTAGACCCAGGCGTTTGCGTAGCGCGGACTCCTAATTGCTTGTTTTCGTTCCGCACAACTACTTTAGGAAGGCTGTAGAGCCCCGCCGTTAGAGCAGCTGACAAAATAATAACAAGCAAAACAGGTTTGTTCATGAGAAATGATCATTGCAACGCAAACGCCTGGACTAACGTACCAGTGCGCAGCCATTTTGAGGCAAATTGTTTACTCAGCCGTTACTTTGGCTTTGTCGCTGGTTTTTACTTGTTCAACAAAAACCTTGGCGGGCTTGAAACTCGGAATAAAATGCTCGTCAATCACCATAGCAGTGTTTTTCGAAATATTCCGGGCTACTTTTTTGGCTCTTTTCTTATTGATGAAACTGCCGAACCCTCTCACATAAATGTTCTCTCCCTCGGCCAGCGAGTCCTTAACTACCGAAAAGAATGTTTCCAGCGTGTTTGTTACTTCTGCCTTGTCAATTCCGGTTTTATCGGAGATCTCGGCAATTACGTCTGCTTTTGTCACGACTTCTTAAACTTTAACGTTTACTATGTTGTTGAAAATTGGGGCCTCAAAAATGGGAGCACAAAGGTAGGGGTTTCCCATAAATTATAAAACTCTATGCTTCCGTTTTTACTGGTAACGACGTATTTTTCTGTTTTATTTTGAGTTGGCAATCAGACATTAAGCATACCGAAACCATGTTTGCCTCTACCCTCGAACGGTGGTACGAGCATCATAAACGCGATTTGCCCTGGCGCCATACACGCGATCCTTATCGTATTTGGTTGTCCGAAATAATTCTCCAACAAACCCGCGTTGCGCAGGGAAAACCTTATTACGAACGTTTCGTTGCTGCTTATCCGACAATAGTCGACATGGCTCGTTCGGAGGAGCGCGAATTGCTTCGTCTCTGGCAGGGCCTTGGATACTACTCCCGTGCCCGGAATCTCCATCAGACTGCTCGTTACGTAACTGATCAACTCGCCGGTAAGTTCCCTAATACGTATCGTGACTTGCTGAAAATGAAGGGTATAGGCACATATACGGCCGCTGCTATTGCTGCGTTTGCGTTTGGCGAACGAGTGCCGGTTGTTGACGGAAACGTGTATCGGGTACTGGCACGTGTATTTGGCGTTGCGGAAGACATTACAACCACGAAGGCTAAGAAAACATTTGCTGCTCTGGCCATACGCCTGATTGAATGGGCAGACGACCCCGCTACGTATAATCAGGCCATTATGGAGTTTGGAGCGATTCACTGTACGCCCGTGGCACCTGATTGTTTGTTATGTCCGCTTCAACAGGAGTGCGCTGCTTATCAGACCGGGCGCCAGCATCAGTTACCTGTTAAGTCAAAAAAAGCACCTGTACGAGAACGGTTCTTTACGTATCTGGTTTTTCGTAATAATGGAAAAATTGCATTGCGAGAGAGGATGGATCGAGATATATGGCAGAATCTGCATGATTTTTATCTGGTCGAATCGGATGAGCCGAAAGCGGAACTAAGAGAGCTGCCGATACCGGAATCGATTAATTCATTGCTGCAGCAAGCCACCTCAACCGCTCCTCCATCCGAGTTTACGCAGCTACTTTCGCATCAGCGAATTCGGGCTCGATTTCACGAGTTGGACCTTCCCGATCACGCAATTGGAAGTTTACCAACTGGTTTACAATGGTATACCCTGGAGGAAACTAATCACTTACCAAAGCCGGTTTTGATCACAAACTATTTGGACAGGATGCTTGGATAACCCATTAATTTTTAGTATCTTTAGTCTTATTAAAGCACGTACATTTTCATACGTAACCAACAAAATAAGAGTATGGCAAGTCTTAATAAGGTAACACTAATCGGTAACTTAGGTGCCGATCCTGAAGTACGGTATCTGGACGGGGGAGCTGTAGTCGCTACGTTTAATGTGGCAACCACCGAAAAGTTTACTAACCGAAATGGTGAAAAAGTAGAGCAGACAGAGTGGTTTCGAGTTGAACTGTGGAATGAACAAGCCAAAGTGGCTGAGAAATATCTAAAGAAAGGCAATTCCGTTTATGTCGAAGGTCGGCTGCGGACAGAATTGTGGACTGACAAAGAAGGTAAAGAACGCACGTCGCTACGTGTCCGTGCTAACACGATGCAATTGCTTGGTAGCCCGACCGTCGACCGGCCGGACGAAGGTTATTCTGAGGCTCCGGCTCCCCGTCAGCAGGCAGCCCCTGCTCCACAAGCTGCGCCGGTTGAACAACGGCCTCGTCAGCAGGCTGCGCCTGTAGCTCAGGCCGCACCGGCTCCACGGCGACGTGAACCGGATCCAGTACCTTTTGAGAGCAACAGTGGAGATGACGATTTGCCGTTCTAATCTACATAGTTTGCTCTATTGTTGAACGAGATTTGATTTACATGGACCCTGGTGATCCTCTTCCTCGACAGGTGCTCCCAGCTATAGATAGCTGGGGCACCTATTTTGATTTATATGGACCTTATACGGTTCTGGTACTATTGCTGCTACTGCTGGCTAGTTTAGTGTCAGCTTCAGAAGCGGCCTTCTTCTCTCTTTCGCCCGATGATCGGTCCTACTGCCGCGATAGTAGCCATGCCGATGAACAACGGATTGCCAGCCTTCTGGAGCGCCCTAAGCGGTTACTGGCGTCGCTGGTTATATTCAATAACCTACTCAATATTGCCATCGTTGTTATTGTCACGTATTTAACCTGGCGTTTTCTGCAGGCGTCAAACAATTCAGGGTGGATAGTCTCAGGCGTTACTCTTTTTATAACGATAGCTATTGTACTTTTCGGTGAAATCATCCCGAAAGTTTACGCCAGCCAAAATAATCTGATAGTTGCCCGACGGACAGCACGACTGGCTCAGATTGGCTTAGCTGTATTCCGCCCATTAGCCATGTTACTGGTTAACCTTAGCAATCAGGTTGATCGCCGGATTGAGCGACGTGGTTACAAACTATCCGTAGAAGAAATCAGTCAGGCGGTGGAGTTGACAGGTAGCAATGCAACGGTAGAAGAAAAAGAAATTCTGAAAGGCATTGTAAACTTTAGCAACCTAACCGCACGGCAGGTAATGCGGACAAGACTGGATATATCTGCTGTAGCGGACGATTTATCGTTCGGCGAGTTGATGGATCAGATCAACGCTTCAGGTTATTCACGGGTGCCGGTCTACAAAGAGTCGCTTGATCAGGTTGAAGGCATTCTGTACATTAAAGACCTGTTGCCACATATACATCAAGAGGATTCTTTCCATTGGCAGACGCTGTTACGGCCCGTGTTTTTCATCCCTGAAAATAAAAAAGTTGACGACCTTCTCCAGGACTTCCAGAAACGACGTGTTCATATGGCTATCGTAGTAGATGAATATGGTGGTACACGCGGTTTAATTACACTGGAGGATATAATTGAAGAAATTTTCGGAGAAATCAACGACGAGTTTGATGACGAAGCGCCCATTGGTTATCGACGGGAGGACGAACAAACCATTGTATTTGAGGGGAAAGTGCTGCTAACTGACGTATGCCGCATACTGAATATTGATGCAACAACCTTTGAGACAGTACAGGGAGACAGCGAGTCGCTGGGAGGATTATTGCTTGAATTATTCAGCCGATTACCTCAGGCAGGCGATCAGGCATCTTATGCCGGTTTTTCGTTTGAAGTGTTGTCTGCTGATGACAAACGTATCAATGAAGTACGGGTTAAAAAAACTAATCTGGTGGAACAGCCGCAGGACAAATTAAAGTAAGCTATAACGGCCAGCAGGAAAGACGACACAATCAACCCGCTCGAAAACGAATAGTACGTTCAGTACAAATAATTATCGACGTATAAGTAACTGTTTACTGAAAAGATGATCCGCGCTTTGTAGTTGCAGGCTATACAAGCCGGTGGATAAATCTACCGTTAGGGGTACATTGATGGCTTGATTAGCTACTGCGTTAATACGTTGTTGCCAAACATTTTGACCTGTCATCGTAGTAATTGTCAGATTCCACTGGCCACTTCGGGGGAGATTCAGATTCAACGAGGTTCCATCGTTCGGATTAGGGTACAATACGGGTTGAGGGAGAGGTTCATCCGTATTGGCCAGTACAATGTTGTTGCTGAACACAACCTGACCATTGGGCTGCTCAAGCCGAATTCGATACGTGTTTTCTTGCCCTGAACTCTTGACAGAATCTGTAAAAGCATAGAGATGACTAAGTTGTCCATCATATATGCCGTTTACTTCACCAACGGGCTGATACGTTCCTGAGTCATCCCGGCGCTCGATAAAAAAGCGACTCCCTGCGGGTTCTTGTGCCGTGAGCCAATAAACCTGAGTGGCTGTTTCGCCTTCTTCGGTCTGGACGCTGATGAACGGATTAATAGACCGGTTGGAAGAAATAACCTGAAACGGTAACGAAGGTGAGCCTGCCAGAAGAGGATTTGAAGCAACTACGCGCAGGTAATAACGACCACTGCTAAGTGTGTCTGGCAAAATGGCCTGGATGGAGGAAGCGCTTTTCCCGCGTCCGACTTCCGTTACGTACCATCCTTTAGCATTCAGCAGCTGAACAGACACCTCATTATTTCCGGAGAAACCAATCGTTTCGTACGGAACGGTCAGGCTTGTTCCGGCCGGAATCTCGGAAGGTACCAAACCGGTCTGAATAAATTGCAGGGGTTGATGCGGTTTCGATTCTTTGAAAAACTGATCCGATAAATTTTTATTCCAGGACGTAGCGCACTCCGTAATTCCCTGAATACCGTTCGAAATGTTTTCAAAGTGGCCGTGCGATGGTCGTGGAGACTGGATCAGATCGGTATCTGGCCCTTCCCAAACGTTGTTGTCAGGCGTGGCTGCCAGCTTAATCTGGGCCTGAATGATATCCGCACTGGGCGTGGGGCCAGCGGGCGTAATTGAACATCGGGCTACTACCCACGTCATATTCCGGCCAAAATCCGCCCGGCTCTTATCAATAAGATCCTGAACATCCAATCGGTAGGTATCGCTCGGTGTACGTAGCGGAACGGCGTCCGATTCGCCATGATGCCATAAGATAGCCCGGAGACCAAATTGACTATTATAATACTGCAGAGTATTCCGAAGATTAGAATAAGGCTGCAAAAAAGGCCAGATGGTACTATTGAAAATATTTTTTGCCGGAATGCCATTTGCGGTATTGCTCCAGTTTTCGGCTACAGTTGCTGGAATCGCTACGTTGAAAAAAGCAACGGGTACGTTGTATCGATCGGCAATATGATCGCCTAACTCACCCCAATACCAGGCCGTTTCTCCTGTTGGAAAAACCAGGCCAGTTCCACTCATTGTTGAAAAGGAAGGCGTAGGGAAAGGCTTATCGGACGATTCGAGCGCGTTATCTTTGTTCCAGAACCGATTCCATGCGTTAAATGCAACCACTCGTTCAGAAGCTCCTTTAGCCCCCAGATTAGGCAACCCCATTGCATTGGATTGACCGGCAACTACAAATACTTCACCAATACCCACTGAGGGTACGACGGCATTACTCACCGTTTTTTCTTTTCGTATACCACGTACCTCTAACCGAAAAAGACCGGCTGGAGCGGTTAAACTACCTTTGAAAAAACCATTTTTAGGCTGATCATGCAAGAGTGTCCAGTCGACAGAAACCCGGTTTGCCACTACGTTTGTTGGAACAAGGCGGGCTTCTATCCGGTCGACGGGTATGGAAAATGTGCCGGCAATGTAAAGCGTCGCTGTATTCTGCTGGTTGCGCTGCACAACCATGCGAGGAAAGGGATATGTAATGGATAACTGAGCGAATACAGACTGAGTTACGAAAAAGCAGTAACCCAGAATAAATACAGTTTTCCTAAAAAGAGGCATGCCCAAAAAACATCAGTAGCTAATCTTACAAAATTACGTAATTAATTAACACAGAAGCTATTCTATTCTCTTTGTATGATTAGCTTTTTTGGGCGCTTCGTTCGGGTGTCTTGGATAAATTAAGTTTCCTGAATATACAATAACTGTTCTTTAGTTCCAAAAATAAGCAGCATTACCACCACTTGAGCCAGCCTATACCCACAGTCCACGGCCCTGGTTGTAGTCGCTTCCTAAGCGTTGAATATCGGTAATTGAATACGTCAAAAAACCTTTACTACGTAGCTCCCTTAGTCGACGCTTCTCTAACCAGGAAAGTTTGCCATCCACCAGAACCCCGAAAATAATGAGTCGTTCCAGGCTGCGACGTACAGATTGAGGAGCTGCGAGCACACGCTCAGGAAAGTCTCCCGTTAATGGAGCATCGATGCGTAGTTTAAAGCGATCCATTAATGTTTCCGTGAGCAAAAAATGAGCGTAGTTGTACTGTCGCTTTAAAATCGCTACGTATTGCAAGGCCTCCAGAATCAACGGACGAAATTCATCATTTTTGCCCCACTCATCGTGTAGCTCGTGCACGAATTCACGAATGGTTGTTGGCGCCATAACCCGGACTTGAGCTTCGTGCAAAACTTGCCAGGATGCCCAAGCGTTCCATAAAGCGTAAATTGGCATACCGGCCAAATCCGTTAGCTGACGTAGTGCATATCGGCCGATAAAACGTTTTAGCACAAACTTTAGCAGAAAATTGCTTAATGCAGCTTTTACGATATTGAGCAGAAAAAATAAATTCAGGCCCCAGCGGGGGTTATTCAGATAGGGGTCAATTCCAAAGCGCAGTATTCCCTGGGTGTTTTTTTCAAGGGTGGCATTGGCAAGCGCCTGTAAGTGTCGGTCGTATTGAGCATCATGAGCGCTCGGGAATTGGCAAACCTGCATAATGGTCTTTACACCCCGTAAATTGAGCGCAATAAGCAGATTTACCTCAATATAAACCAGAAGTATACCGTATAACGTAGTGATAAGTGGTAAGTCATAAACCGTACCAAATAAAGGAACTGCCGTACGGACGAATAAATCAGGCCAAATGTACTGGGGCCAATAAAGCAGCAAAACCCCCGCTATGCCTAGAAAGGCGGCCACTGTCAGTGTGATAATTTTTGTTCGTCGGATAACACGGCTTTCAACGGGATTCAGTACGTATGGCTCGTCGGCCGGATGAGCTGAATCGAGTGCCTGGCGCAGGTAACGTAAAGCTAAATGGTCAAACGGACCCATTCTATCGTTTCTATCGTTCGGTGGGCGACTGGACATCATTGAGGTCTTTAACTGTAACTAGGTAGCTTATTTTGTTAAACTACCAAATGGCCCTGGTTGTTAACAAATAGGACATATATAATCCGCTGAATACAGGTAAATGGTAAGGCCTATCTGCTTTACTTGCTGCGTACTAAGTCCCTCAACATGAAGCAATTTCTTTTTTTCTGGCTCCTGGCCGGGCAAGTGCTTGCTCAGGCTGTTTCGTCTCCTAAAGCTACACCCGCTCAGCAACGTATTAAAGATGAAATGCTGGACGCGGCAACGGCGTTTTTAAGCTCACTCACACCTGAACAGAAAAAGCAGGCGACCTTCCCGCTGGATGATGCTGAGCGATTCAACTGGCACTTTGTTCCTCGCGAACGGAAAGGGTTGCCGCTAAAACAGATGACTCCTGATCAGCGAAAAGCGGCAATGGCAATGCTGAAAACGGGCTTGAGTGATCAAGGATATGAGAGAGTTACCTCCATCATCGACATGGAAAACGTACTGCGCGTGATTGATAACCGCCCACCCAACGATACGTACCGTGATCCCGAGAATTACTCGTTTACCGTGTTTGGTGAGCCAGATGCTAAAACACCCTGGAGCTGGCGAATTGAAGGACACCATCTGTCGCTGCAATTCCTGTCGCTGACAGGGCAAGTGCTGGCACAAACTCCTACATTCTTTGGTAGTAATCCGGGGGTATTAAAATACGATACCCAGATGGCTGACAAACGCATGTCCGATCCACGCGTGAAAGATCTGCCCCAAAAGGGAAAAGAAATCCTGAAACTAGAGACAGAACGCGCTTTTGCACTCCTCAAAACGCTGGACGCTGATCAGCGAAAAAAGGCCGTCATTGCGACAGTGGCTTATCCTGAAATTGTTACAAGTAACAAGCGTAAGGCATCGCTCGAGAAAATGGATGGATTGATGCTGTCCGAAATGAACGCCGATCAGCGGAAACTATTCCTGGATTTATTGCAAGCCTACCTGATCAACTATCGTATTACGTTAGCCAAACAGCAAATGGCAAAACTGGAAAAGTCGGGGCTGGATAGCTTACGGTTTGCCTGGGCGGGTGATCTTACGCCAGAACTGGGCGAAGGAAAAGGATGGTACTACCGCATTCATGGCCCTACCATTTTGATTGAGTATGATAACACGCAGACGAACGCCAATCATATTCATACCGTAGTGCGTGACTTAACCAATGATTTTGGCGAAGATTTGCTAGGCGAGCATTATCGGAACACGAAGCACGCTAAGCCCTGAAATGCACAGACGAAACCGTTTAACAATTTTTAAGCCTCAACTAAGCCGGTTTCTTCTTAATTTGTAAAGATTTTTTGTTGTCAATTTATGAAGAAACTCCTTATCAGCGCGTCAGTGTGCTTGCTTACCCTAGCAGCATCGGCGCAAACAACGCAGTGGCATCTGCTCGATAAAACCGATAAAATCTCCGGTATTGGTGTTGACCGTACATACCGTGAACTTCTCAAAGATCGTAAACCCACTCCTGTTATCGTGGCGGTTATCGATGGTGGTATCGATACGACTCACGAAGACCTTCGCCGGGTTCTGTGGGTAAATCCGAAAGAGATTGCCGGAAACGGGAAAGATGACGATAAGAACGGCTATGTAGATGATATTCACGGCTGGAACTTCATCGGTGGAAAAGACGGACGTAACGTAACGCACGAATCAGCCGAAGCCACCCGGATTTATGTTCAGCTGAAGCCTAAGTACGAAGGGAAAGACCGTAAAACGCTCAAACCCGATGAGCAGAAAGAGTATGATCTGTACACCAAAACAAAGGCTGAAGTTGAAAAAAATCAGTCGCAGTATAAGGCTCAGTATCAGGGAATCAGTCAATTCTACACGCAGTTTTCAACGGCGGTTGGTAATCTCAAAAAAGTACTGAACGTAGCCAAGCTCGATACCGCTACGTTACGCAAAGCCGCCGATACGTTGTCCGATGCCAGCATGAAACGCCCGGTTACGGGTATTCTTCGGTTGTTACAGCAGCAGGGGGCTGCCGATACGGATGTGGTCATGAGCGAACTCGAAAAAGCCAACGACCAACTCAAATCGCGCGCTGAGTACAGCTACAATCCTGAATTCGACGCCCGTAGCATTGTCGGCGACGATCCGAATAACGTGAACCAGCGGGATTATGGTAATGCCGATATTGCCGGAGAACGCCCTGACCATGGCACGCACGTAGCGGGTATTATTGGCGCCGACCGTACTAATAACCTGGGCGTGATGGGGGTCTCCGACGCTGTCCAGATTATGGGCGTTCGTGCTGTGCCCGATGGCGATGAACGCGATAAGGACGTAGCAAATGCGATACGTTACGCTGCGGACAACGGCGCACAGATCATCAACATGAGTTTTGGCAAGGGTTACTCCCCTCAGCGTAAGGCGGTTGAAGAGGCAGAACGTTACGCCCTGTCAAAAGGGGTATTGCTGGTGCAAGCCGCGGGTAACGACGGTAGTAATATTGACACAGCCGCCAATTACCCATCTCCGCGCTACATCGACGGTACAACCATTCCGAACGTGATTACGGTAGGCGCTAGTGCCGAAAATAATGATGCTGATCTGGTGGCTGGCTTCTCAAATTATGGAAAGAAAACCGTAGATGTATTTGCGCCGGGTAAAGACATTTATTCGACCGTGCCGGGCAGCAAATACGAGAACAATAGTGGCACCAGCATGGCCTCGCCGGTTGTAGCGGGCGTGGCTGCGGTCCTTAAATCGTATTTCCCAAAATTGACGTATGCCGATATCAAACGGATCATTCTTGAGTCGGCAACTCCTTATACGACAAAAGTAAAACGGCCCGAATCTGACGAAACCGTCGATTTTGCGTCGCTGTCTAAAACGGGAGGAGTAGTGAATTTATACGAAGCGGTGAAACTGGCATTAGCTCAGGAAGCCGCTACTGGAAAAGCAAAATAAACGTAGCGTTGACTTATTAAAGACCGGCCAGTTACTGCTTAGATTGCAGCAACTGGCCGGTTTCATTGTTTAGGTAACGTTGTGAATTTACAAATTGGCTCACTGCTTACGAATCTGCTTTACGTCAATACGTTGCGCCTGACCGTCTTCAACAATTACCAAAAAAGTGCCTGCGGGTAAGTTTGCTACGTCGAGTGTAGTTGAATAGGTTGTGCCATTGCGTAGTAACGTAGCTGAGCGCACGGTTAAACCGCGCAAATCAGTCAGGCGGAGGGTGGGCGCGCCCTGAAGCGACGTTGAGGCTGATACACTAACCGTTAGCTGCTGCGTAGTTGGGTTAGGATAAACGGTCAATGTACCGGTACTAACGACAGGCTCATTGGCCAGAATCGACACATATACCTCCGACGAAATCAGCTCACCGCACCCATTTACGCTTCCCTTAACAGAGTATCGGCCGGTTCTGGTTGCACTATAACTTGAGCTTACGGCTCCAGAAATGGCAATCCCGTCGAGTAGCCACTGAATGTTGGAAACCGCATCCGTCGACAGCATGTAACTGTTAACCGTAACGGTTGGCGTTTGCGCTGCTTTTACCGTAATGGCCACCGCCGACGAACGAACCGGTAAACAACTGTTGGCTACCTGTACTACGTAGTTGCCTGCTGTGGCCGCTTGTAAAGTGCCACTAGTGGCGCCCGCTATGGCCTGGTTGTTCAGATACCATTGATAAGAAAGTCCGGTGCCTGTATTGGCTTGAAGCGTAACACTTGCTCCCTGACAAACACTGACTGACCCATTCGGAGTGATGGTTGCGGTGGCGGCTTCGCCGGTTGCCGGAGTGACAGCTGTTCGTTGCGGACTTGGGCAATCGAGTGATCGGACTTTCAAATTATATAGATAATACCAGGCATCGGTCAACGTATCGGTTGCCGTCGAAGTACGGGCGTAGAGCGACCCTTTAATTGTCACGATGGGCGTACCCGTCTGGGTTTTGAGCTGATAGGGGAATCCCGTTACACCCACGTTACTCCGGAAAATAGATGCCCCATTGCCATATTCAATAGTGATTTTATAATCGCCTGCGTCGGGTATGCGCAGATTTAAGGGATAAATAGCGCCCTGGTCGTTCGGATCGTCGACTAACTGGCTGTTGGTCGTTGCTGTCAGGCTCTGATCGCGGGTAGGGGTAACGTCCAGCGTAACACTCGAAACAGCTGTGTTATCGTACTTACGTACTGTAAATGTCAATTGCCCTGCGCTGCCAATGTAAAGTCGCGCGCTTTCGATGGTAATGGGAACGGCGGTTGAGATAAGCGGAGCTGGACCAAAATTACCACTGTACGATCCTCCACCAAACGCTTTTTTATCGACAGGACCAATCGTTCCTGAAAAATCGTTTAACGTAGCGTAGAATTGGCCACTGGCCGGAATGGCTTTGACAGAAGTCTGATTTCCAGCGGCTAGTAAGTTGCCACCAGTTGGCGCGTCGTACCAGAAAGCCGTTCCTCCACCCGTATTACGTAGTGAAATGAGTGTATCACTGCCGCATTTGCTAGCCGTAAAAAGTCCTGTAAGTGCCGTTGCTGTTGATCGGGTTTCGGTGAAAGTGTTGTTCGCTACGTTTTGATCCGTAGTCAGATTTGTAGTAACCGTAAAACGATACGTTTGCCCAGGTGCCAGTGTGATTCCAGTCCCGCTGGTAAGTGTGAGCAGCGCGTCGCTGAAAGCATTGATTGTCGGAGCCGTACCGGTTAACGTGGCTACGTCCGTATTACCGGCATCTGTGATTTTTACCGTAACGGGTACGTTTGTCTGCCTGGCAGTACCGTAGTTGCGTAGTCGAACGGATACGTTTATCTGCGTATTGCTCAGCCCACAAAAATTAACTTCCGGCGAAATAAGCGCTACTGCGCCGACATCGTTGCTGATTTGCACTACGTTCAGTACATAATCCTGCGTCTCGCCGTTGCTGTAAGAACCACACGAGCTAACCACGTTTGGATCAGCCGTTTCGGTGGCAACAATTCGCAGGCGAATTAATTGGCCGACGGTTACGCTGGCCGGTATCGTTACGTTAGCCGTAAACTGATCGGTATTGTTCAGCACGGCCGACGTAGCAATGGTTTCGCCCGAATCCGTAAAGTTTCCGTTGGCGTTCCAATCCGCAAAAGCTTTTACGATCACACTCTTTACCGAGCCACAGGTGCCCAGCGATACTGTCAGTGGAATAACCTGCCCCGGCTGAATTGTGGTACTGATTTTCGTAAAATCCGTAAACGAGGTGCACCCAGCCGCTCCAGTCTGATTAATGCTACCAAACTGAACCCGGCTAATTTTTGTGTCGGCGGTCGACGTAGCGGCTGATGTACAATAAACTGCGCCACCTATGCCGCTGACAATCAATGCGTAATCTTGCCTGTTGCCGCTAAGCGTTCCTTTGTGCGAAACCACAATCGCGTAACTCTGCCCCGGTATGGCGTTGTCGATACGTATCTGCTCGACGTTATCGCGAATATTATCGCCTGGCACAGCAGCATTGGCGGGGTTGTTTGGGTCAAGCGTCCAGGGTTGGCTTGTGTTAGTGCCGTCACTCACTCGAACGTCCAGATCGTTGACTAAGCGCGGAGTACGGTCATTAACGGCAGTTGTTGCGGTTCCGGCCGGATCGTTCCAGCCGATTGTTACCAGCAGAGGCCCGCGCCCTGATGCCACTACCCGAACCGTGTCGCGCTGGCCTTGGGTGAGTGTACGTTCGCTCAGCAGATGGCTTTTATCTGAATTGCCAATTAGGCGGGCAGCCCGTTCCGTATTAAGCATTCCCCAGCCGTATTTGTAGTCCGGTCCGGGTGTTGGACCCGCTTCATTGGCTGTATGAATCACCAGATCACGTAGCGAAGAAGAACGCATGAAATTACCCGAGTTGAGCTGTGCGTAATACTCCTGCAGAAGCAGCACCGAGCCTGATACGGTTGGCGATGCCATCGACGTGCCGCTCAAACTCTCATAGGCATTGTCGCTGGATGAAGTGCCGGACAGTACGCTAACGCCAATTCCGACAATATCAGGCTTGATCCGTCCATCATCGGTAGGCCCCCAGGCGCTAAAGTCAGCCAGTTTTACATCGCTGGGCGTGTTATAACCGTTTGTTGGATAGCTGATTGCGCCAACTGACAAGATATTCTTTGCTGTACTTGACGTACTGATCTGATCGTAACCGGATTGATTATCACGGGGCAACGTACTGATTCGATTATTATGATTGACCAGCACATACGGCTGGCCGTCGCCGGGGTAGCTACCGTGGTCATTACCGGCGGCCTTAACGATCAGGTAATAGGGAGCGTTGTTGGCAATCTGATCCCAGTTACGGGTCTGGGTGTTGTAGAGGCCAAATTTATAATCGTACGTCTTACTGATGGTTGTATCGCCATACCATTCCCACTGGGTCGTACCTGTCCGGTCGGGATTGTACTGAAATCCGGCCGTTGTGCCGTAAGAATGGTTAGAGACAAGCAGATTCGGTGAAGCTGTTGTCATTTCTGATAGGTCGCTGGTAAAATCCCAGGCCTGTAATTTAGCGCCAAAGGCCATTCCCCTTGCCTGCGCATTCACCCCCGCCCCAATCATGGTTGTTGCTACGTGAGTCGGGTGCTCTTCGTCGGAAACGGTTGTCGACGCCTTGTCCACCTGTGTGATACGTCCCGTCAACTCAACGTGAGTAGCTCGCACAGCTCCACCGTCCCAGATACCCAGTTTGTTCTGGACAGATGCACTGCTTCCCGATAAATTCAGCCCCAGACTACCGCCAGCATAAAGCGATGCTGTGCCCGTTGCGACGGCTATTTGGGCGTTACCTACATTGGTTGTATAATAGATCAGATTGCCCCGCTCATCGACGCCGGCCAGCGCAATAACCTGTCCATTCGATCGAACTTCCCGAAGGGGACGAGCCAGAATTTTAGCGAGCGAAAGGGCGCGATTGTACTCTGTTTCGGACGTTTTCTGAATGGTTTTCCGAAGCGACTCAATTCGCTGGCGTTGTGCCGTTGAATAGGGAATTGATTGAGCCTGCAAAAACGTGATCCTGGTTATCAGAAAAAGAATACCAAGTAGCCAGCTTTTGTAAGACCGTAAACGTTGTTGCATAAATAAAATCAGGTCGGAGAATGGCCCACTTTGAACGTAGTATAGTCAATACGAAAAAGACCTGGATACTGTTGCGTTGTCGATCGCCGTTTCGGAGGATTAACACTTTTTTAATAGCCTCTTGTTTAAACCATCTGGATCATCAACAATCATACTTACCTACCGGACCTGTTTCATGGATGGATACTTTCACAAAACCATTACGGACTGTTTCCCGACTCAGCTATTTATATAATCGCGCGGGATTTGGAGCGACACCCGCCGAACTGGAGGAGACTTCCCGTAAGCCATTGCGAAAAGTGATACGTCAGCTCTTCAAAGACAGCGAATCCGTAACGGACTTACGGGTAGTGGTGCCTGAAGCCAATGAGTCGAAGAAGCAGTTGAAAAATTTGCTACGTAGCGGTCAGCTCGACAAAGAGATGCTGAAAGAACGCATTCGGGATAATGCTGAAAAAGTACGGAACCTGAATCTACAATGGCTCGACCAGATGGCAGCCGGACCAGCGGCTCTACGTGAAAAAATGGCTTTATTCTGGCATGGGCATTTTGCCTGTCGGGCGCAGGGCCGAAACCCACTGTTTATGCAGCAGTACGCTAATACGCTCCGCCGGAATGCCTTAGGCCACTTCGGCGATTTATTGCTGGCGGTGTCAAAAGAGCCAGCCATGCTGCAATTTCTGAATAACCAGCAGAACCGAAAAAACGCGCCCAACGAAAATTTTGCCCGCGAGGTGATGGAGCTGTTTACCCTGGGGCGTGGCAATTATGCGGAGCAGGACATCCGGGAAGCGGCACGTGCTTTTACGGGTTGGCAGTTTACGCCTGAAGGGCAGTTCATTTTTCGGGAACGAGTACATGACGAAGGGGAGAAAACGATTTTCGGCAGGACCGGCGCTTTCAAGGGCGAGGACGTAATTGCCCTATTGCTTGAAAAGAAGCAAACGGCACGCTACGTTACCGCAAAAATCTACCGATACTTCGTCAATGAAACGGAGAATAAAAAACGAATTGATGAACTGGCTGATCAGTTCTTTAGAAGCAACTACAACATTGGTGGTTTGATGGAGAGCATCTTCAGCGCCGACTGGTTTTACGATCAGGAGAATCGGGGATCGCACATTAAATCGCCGGTAGAGTTGCTGGCGGGATTGCGTCGGACACTCCGTGTTCAGTTCGATCAGCCCCAACCGCAGATTTTTGTTCAGCGAACGTTAGGGCAACTGCTTTTCTATCCACCGAACGTAGCAGGCTGGCCGGGCGGCAATAACTGGATCGACTCGTCGAGCTTACTCTTTCGGATGCAGTTACCCAGCTACGTATTAAAAGCCGCCGACATACTCGTAAAACCAAAAGATGAGGCTGATGTGAATACGCAACTGTTGGCCCGGAAAGGGAATAATACGTTTCGCACAACGGTTGGCTGGAATGAGTTTGAAGCCACCTTTGCTAAAACGCCCGATGCTGAACTGGCTGAAGCGATTGCCGTTACGTTGCTTCCCTTTCCGCTACGTCCGGACCAGCGTGCGCTACTTGAAAACCAGGTAAACACCAGCCAGACCCGTTCTGAGCGGATTCAGATGCTAACAACCGCTCTGATGAGTTTACCAGAATATCAGCTCACCTGATTGTCGTTGAGCGAATACGGATTCGGTTGTTAATGTTACCTACTGATTAAAATCATGAACCGCAGAAACTTCCTCAAACAATCGGCTTTAACAACGGCAGGCGGCCTGTTGATTCCGAATTTTCTGAAAGCTTACGAAAAACAAACACTAGGCCAGCGCGTAGCCCCAACCGGTAAGATTCTGGTTATTGTACAGCTTTCGGGTGGAAATGACGGGCTCAATACAGTAGTGCCTTACCGTAACGATATTTATTACCGCGAACGACCAACAATTGCCATCCGTCCCGATAAAGTACTGGCCCTGAATGACGAAATTGGCTTGCATCCGGCCATGCAACCGCTAAAAGCGCTCTATGACGATGGCTTAGTAACGGTCATTAACAATGTAGGATATCCCAACCCCGACCGCTCGCATTTTCGCTCAATGGATATCTGGCAAACCGCCAGCGACTCTGATACGTATCTGCGGACGGGCTGGGTTGGGCGATATCTCGACGCAGCCTGCCAGGGAAACGCGCAACAGCCTTTCCGAACTATTGAAGTAGACGATACATTGAGCCTGGCTATGAAAGGCAACAGCTTGAACGGGCTGGCTGTACTTGATCCAAAAAAATTATACAACCAAACCCGTAGTAGTTTGGTAACCAGGCTGAACAAAGAACGTAGCGCCGATAGCCCTGAATCGGTTACGTATCTGTACAAAACACTGGCTGAAACTGTATCGTCGGCGGACTATGTGTACGACAAAACGAAAATCCGCACGACATCAGCAACTTATCCGAATCATGAATTAGGAAATCGGCTCAAAACGGTTTCGCAACTGATTCAGTCAGGGGTTAGTACGAGCGTTTATTACATATCCATTGGTGGTTTCGATACGCACATTAATCAACCTGGTCAGCAGGAGCGATTACTGCGGCAGTATGCCGAAGCGGTTGGCGCATTTATGGACGATTTGAAAGTGGCTAATCGGCAGAATGACGTATTGCTGATGACATTTTCGGAGTTTGGTCGACGGGTGAAGCAGAATGCCAGCAATGGTACCGATCACGGAACGGCCAGCAACGTCTTTCTGATCGGGGGTGGATTGCCCGCCAGACGCGTGCTCAATGAAGCCCCCAATTTGACAAAGCTGACGGACGGTGATCTGACGTATTCTGTAGATTTTCGACAGATCTACGCGACTCTTCTTCATGATTATCTGGGGGCCGACGACGTAGCGATTTTGGGCCGGAAATTCGATGGAGTAAAAATTGTATGACGGGTTCGACTAGTTTACTGATTTGATGGATACGAAAGCGTGCGTATCTGAAAAGTGCTTTGGGTTGTGGATTTTCGGAATGTGAACGTGCGGTAAGACTGGGAAAGCCTGCTGTTTGCCGAAAAGGCTTCATTATCAAACAAAATTTAACGATGAGGCTGCGCAATTCTCCCTGAATCTCCGTTATTTCGCATAAGAAGTTAATTTGTATTCCGCCGAATGGTAGGTATTATCATGGGTAGCCTTTCCGACCGCAAGGTCATGCAGGAGGCCGCCAACATTCTGACCGAACTGGGTGTCGCCTGGGAAATGGACATCGTATCAGCGCATCGCACGCCCGAAAAAATGGTCGATTATGCAAAAACAGCCCGCAATCGTGGGTTACGGGTTATCGTCGCCGGAGCAGGCGGGGCGGCTCATCTGCCAGGTATGGTAGCCTCACTAACAACACTGCCTGTTATTGGGGTCCCCGTTAAATCTAGCAACTCAATTGATGGATGGGACTCTGTTTTGTCGATTCTGCAAATGCCTGCTGGCGTGCCCGTCGCAACGATGGCGCTCGACGGCGCCCGCAATGCCGGCATACTGGCAGCCCAGATAGTTGGCGCTTTCGACGAAGAAGTAGCCCGTAAGCTAATTCAGTTTAAAGAGGAACTGAAGGAGAAGGTAGCCGACATGAGCCGTCAGTTAAATGGATAGTGAGCAAGTTTAATGAGTGATGATAAAAAACTACTAATGTCTCTTCGGATACACCTGACATTGATCATCATCCATTCTTCCTAAAAATATGGACACCAACGATAAATCATCTAATTCCCGCCAGTCTGGAAATGCCAGCTTACCCGCTATTACGCTGATTGCGCTGGTTGGGCTGATTGCGGCTTTATTATATATTGGTTACGGCTACGTTACCGACGATACTGATGGCTCTGACGAACTGACTAACGTAGCACTCGACACGACGCAGCAACCTCTGGCCCAGCAGGAGGAACCCGAAATGTTGATGGCTCCTCAGGAGGCCGATACGTCGTCGCAGCCTGCGCCAGTCGATCTTTCGCAGGCAACACCCCCCGCAGACGCTCCCGAAGCAAATGCAAAAGCGGAAGAAGTAGCCGAAGAAAACCGCGAGACGACGGATGGTAAACCTGGGCCCAATGAGAAAGAAAAGCCAGTTGTGGTAAAACCTAAAGTTGAAGAAAAACCGAAGGTAGAAACGAAAAAAGAAGAAAAGCCAAAGGAAGAGAAGCCGAAAACAGAAGTGGCAATTGTGAAGCCTAAGGTTAAGGCCGGCGGTGTTGCCAGTACGTATACGGTTGGAAGTGGTGAAACGTTCTACAGCGTAGCCAATCGGTACAACATGAAACTGAGTACGTTAAAAGCGATGAATCCTGACGTAACGGAAAGCAACGTGAAAACCGGTGCACAGCTCAAAGTCAAGGCAATGGCGGTTCATACCGTTGGGCCGGGCGATGTGCTACGTGTTGTGGCTCAGAAATACGGTGTCAGTAAGGAAGCGCTTATGCGTGCCAATAAAAAGACCAAAGATATTGCTAACCGTGGCGAAAAACTGATTATTCCTTTCCCGGAGAAACAGTAAAATAGTCGCAAGTCGTCAGTCAAAAATAGTCGTCAGTTGTTGAGAACTGACGACTATTTTTTCTCGTATACCAGCCCAACCGTAAACCGAAAATCGTTGTTTTGACGACCAGGCACAACCAGACTTTCATACGCATTGGCTACAGTCGAACGCAGACTGGTTGAAGACGTTAATTTTACCTGCAGACTTAAGCTGGCGTTCCAGCGCACGTTGTACTGACCAATAGCCGGTTGATAAAAAGCTGTGTGTGTAATGGTAAAACGGTCTTTGTTAAATGTGTACTCGCCATACAACCGGGCCGAATTACGGAAAATGTTGATGTCGTCCAGCTCAATAAAATCAGTGTATTCCTGCATGAAAACGTCCGTAAGGGAGATGTAAGCCCGTTTTCGGTTCAATAATTTATAACCTGCTCCAGCTGCAACGGTCCATCGCTTCGTAATCTGACGCAGGTTACTTCGCTCATACGACCCAAAGCCCAGATAATACAATCGTTTTTCGTACCGATACGTAGTGCGTAAATCGGCAAACCATTCACGCTCTGCCAGAATGCCGCTTTGGCGACCGTATACAAAGGAAGGATTACTCGACAGTTTAAAATAATTACTTAACTGATAATCAACGGCGCTGGTCAGTTGAAGGAGTGATCGGTTGACATTGCCTGCTGTGAACGTACCGTCGGCTGTGAAGCGGTAACGAAAGGTCCGACTTACGGGCTGGGCTTTCCTGGCCGTGTCGGTTTTTTGTTGAGTACTTGCTTTAACTGAATCAGCTTTGGTGATTTTAGCAGAATCGGGTAAAGAGGGACGTAGCGGATCGGGCTGTTCAACAATCTGAGCTACAGCGGAATAACTTAAAAGAAAACATAAAAAGAAAAGACATAATTGAGCGTATTTCACAGAAAGAGGCATTGTTGAAGCTGCAACTTAGAAAAAAAAGATACATTTGACGACTGGCCTATTGGTCAAATTAGCGAATAGCCTCTCAACCAAACCACTTGTTTCCGATGACTCGCTGGGGAATTTTAGGACCGGGCCGTATTGCCCACAAATTTGCGCAGGACCTGCTTACCTTACCCAATGCGCAACTTTACGCCGTTGCATCAACCGATCAAAACCGTGCCGATGAATTTGCTCGCGAATATTCAATACCTCACGCTTTTGGGTCTTACGAAAGTTTGCTTACCCTTTCTGATCTGGACGTAGTGTACGTAGCAACTCCTCACGTAAAGCACCACGAGAACGTAATGATGCTGCTCAATGGCGGAATAAATGTACTGGGTGAAAAACCGTTCGCCATGAACAGTAACCAGGTTCGTGAAATGGTGGAGACAGCGCGCGCAAAAGGCATTTTTCTGATGGAAGCCCTCTGGAGCCGATTCATGCCCGGTATTCAGCACGCGCTAACGCTGGCTCAGTCAGGCGCTGTAGGAAAGGTGGTAATGGTGAAGGCAGATTTTGGCTTCAAAGCGCCTTTTCTGCCCGGAAAACGGCTTTTCAATAAAGAACTAGGTGGCGGTGCCCTGCTCGATATTGGCATTTACCCACTGTTCTTATCGTACTTAATTCTGGGCAAGCCCACCACAATTAAAGCATCAGCAACGTTCGGAACAACGGGCGTTGATGAGCAGTGTGGTATGGTATTGACGTATGAAGATGGCCAATTAGCCTTGCTGGACACTACGTTGCTGGCAAAAACCGACTGCATTGGCCTGATTCAGGGAGAAACTGGACAGATTCGGATTCATGGCCGCTTTCACGAAACGACAGCCGTAACACTCCAGCCCGAGGACGGCGAGGCTACTACGTACACGTTCGATAGAGAAACCTACGGGTACGATTATGAAGCACAGCACGTCATGCAATGTCTGGCTGAAGGACGTACCGAAAGCCCCCTATGGTCGTTGGATGATAGCCTGAATCTGATGGCTCTGTTAGATGCAGTTGGGGCTGAAGCAGGAATTAAGTATGAATAATGCAAAATGGATAACGGACATTGAGTAATGACTAACAGAAGGTACTTACCTTTGTTCGTTATTTATTGTCCATTATCCATTATTCATTTCTGAATGGATCGTTATGCGCAACGCGGAGTTTCCGCCAGTAAAGAAGACGTTAACAACGCCATCGCCCAACTCGATAAGTGCTTATTTCCGAAAGCATTCTGCAAAATTGTACCCGATACGTTGGCGGGGGACCCAGACTTCTGCACAATCATGCATGCCGACGGTGCGGGAACAAAATCATCGCTGGCTTATCTTTACTGGCGCGAAACGGGCGATCTGAGTGTTTGGCGAGGCATTGCTCAGGACGCCGTTGTGATGAATACCGACGATTTGATTTGCGTGGGCGCAACGGGCCCAATGTTGTTATCGTCGACGATTGGGCGTAATAAAAACCTGATTCCAGGTGACGTGATTGCCGAAATCATC
>NZ_JBMDWV010000365.1:0-4814 GCF_048594605.1 Spirosoma sp. | reverse complement strand
AGGGTACGTGTTGATGCCAGCCAATCTGGCCAATGTATCCCCTGTTCCTGTCAATCTGACAGCTTTGCGCGCAATTGTTCTGGCTGGCATTTGTATTGTTAGATGAAGGATGTCTGACAGTATTTGACACAGAAAACAAGCAACTAAACCATATTATGGGAAAGATTATTGGTATTGACTTAGGCACCACAAACTCGTGCGTGGCCGTGATGGAAGGCAACGAGCCGGTCGTGATCCCCAACTCCGAAGGAGCACGGACGACGCCGTCGGTGGTCGCATTTATGGATAACGGCAACGGCGAACGTAAAGTAGGAGCACCTGCTAAACGCCAGGCCATCACCAACCCGAAAAATACAATCTCCTCCATTAAGCGGTTCATGGGTAAGCGCTTTAACGAGGTAACGAACGAAACCAAGAACGTCGCTTACGACGTAGAGAACGGTCCGAATGGCACGCCACGCGTTAAAATCGGAGATCGTCAATATACACCACAGGAAATTTCAGCGCTGATTCTTCAAAAAATGAAGCAGACTGCTGAAGATTACCTGGGTCAAACCGTGACGGAAGCCGTTATTACGGTTCCGGCTTATTTTAACGATGCTGAACGTCAGGCAACGAAAGAAGCAGGTCAGATCGCAGGTCTCGATGTGAAACGTATCATCAACGAGCCTACCGCAGCTGCATTAGCTTATGGTCTGGACAAAACCAACCATGATCAGAAGATTGCCGTCTTTGACTTAGGGGGTGGTACGTTCGATATCTCGATTCTGGAACTCGGCGACGGGGTTTTTGAAGTAAAATCGACGGATGGTGATACGCACCTCGGTGGTGATGACTTCGACCAGGTGATTATCAACTGGCTTGCCGATGAGTTTAAGAATGATGAAGGTATCGACCTGCGTCAGGACCCGATGGCACTGCAACGCCTGAAAGAAGCAGCTGAGAAAGCGAAGATTGAATTATCAAGCTCGAACTCGACAGAAATTAATCTGCCATACATTATGCCGGTGAACGGCATCCCGAAACACCTGGTACGTTCGCTCAGCCGCGCTAAATTTGAGCAATTGGCTGATTCGCTGATTCAGCGGAGCCTGGAGCCTTGCCGCCGTGCGTTGAAAAATGCGGGCATGTCGGCTGGCCAGATTGACGAAGTGATTCTGGTGGGTGGCTCAACCCGGATTCCGAAAGTGCAGGAAGAGGTTGAGAAACTGTTCGGCAAAAAACCATCTAAAGCTGTCAACCCCGATGAAGCTGTTGCTATTGGCGCGGCTATTCAGGGTGGTGTGTTAACGGGTGAGGTAAAAGACGTACTGTTGCTCGACGTTATACCGCTTTCGCTGGGTATCGAAACAATGGGTGGCGTATTCACCAAAATGGTTGAAGCCAACACGACGATTCCGAGCAAGAAAGTTGAAGTGTATTCGACGGCATCGGATAATCAGCCTAGCGTAGAAATCAACGTACTGCAGGGTGAGCGCCCAATGGCCGCTCAGAACCGTCAGTTGGGCCGGTTTATCCTGTCAGATATTCCGCCAGCTCCACGGGGCGTACCACAGATCGAGGTAACGTTCGACGTAGATGCCAACGGTATTCTGCACGTAACGGCAAAAGATAAAGGCACGGGTAAAGAGCAGAAAATCCGGATTGAAGCGTCGAGTGGTCTGACCGAAACCGAAATTAACCGGATGCGTGAAGAAGCCAAAGCGAACGAAGCGAACGATAAAGCGGAACGTGAGAAAATCGAGAAAGTCAACCAGGCGGACTCAATGATCTTCCAGACCGAGAAGCAGTTGAAAGACTACGGCGACAAATTATCGGAAGGTAACAAGACCGCCATCGAAGGCGCATTGGCCAACTTACGCACGGCTCATGGTTCACGCGACGTAGCGGCTATCGATACTGCGCTCGAAGGACTGAACCAAGCCTGGGCGACGGCTTCTCAGGAACTGTACAACGCGACCAACGGTGCTGGAGCTAACCCCGCCGATGGAGGAGCTGGGTTTGACGGTGGCAATGCCAATCCAGGACAAGGTCAGCCAACTGGCGACAACGTTTCGGACGTACCGTACGAAGAAGTGAAGTAATCAATAAGAAAGTGTATAGCCCCGCTGAGGAAACTTAGCGGGGCTTTTTTATGCAATAACTGCTGATCTGGTTTCCGTGCTGAGCATGTGAACAAAATAGAGCACGCTACGTATAGATACCATAGTTACTTAATTATTGATAAGGTATATAACGAAATGAATCCTTACATTTTTTGTAAGATTAATTATTAACGAAGACACGTGTATCCATATTTATTGTCATTCTTATGAATAGTTAGCTGTAATAGAGGTGATTATAGGATTGGTTTTATATCTTACACCGACCAATCGCGCGGTGAATGGCAGATTACTTCCAAAAGCAGTTCAACTGGGTACTATTTATCACCTATGGGATTGCCATTTCTTTTCTTGTCTGGCATCATGAAATGTGGCGCGACGAATTGCAGGCATGGGGTATTGCCGCAAGTTCGTCTACGCTGACCGAGCTGTTTCAGAATACCCGCTACGAGGGGCATCCCATGCTTTGGTTTTTGATGCTCTGGCCACTTGCCAAAATAACCAATAACCCAGTGGCGGTTCAGGTTTTACACACGGGGCTTGTGCTGATAACGGCCTACCTGATTATTTTTCGAAGTCCATTCTCCATCCTGGAAAAAGTTCTGATTCTCTTCAGCTATTTCTTTCTGTACGAATACGGAGCCATTGCCCGTAACTACCAGGTAGGAACTTTACTCATTTGCCTGATCTGTGTCCTATGGAAAGACCGGCGGAAAAACCTGGTAAAGATCAGTATACTTATTTTCCTGTTGATGCAGGCAAATGCCTTCGCCTGTTTGATTGGCTTAGGATTATCAGTTGGTCTTTTATTCGAAGAACTCTCCCATAAACCCTGCTGGCCCTTAACGACTCGGCAGATTGGTTCGGCACTCGTTATTTTAACGGGGCTTTATCTGACCTCACTCTCTGTTCCGCCCCCCGATTCGAGTATCATTACTGTTTGGGTTGATAAATTTGATATAGGTACCGTATGGTTTGCCCTGGCCGGTATTGCCCACGGCTTTTTGCCATTAACGGGGCTTGATGAATATTACTTCTGGAACTACTCGTATGTGCCATTTGGGCTGGCCATAAAAATACCTTTAGGTCTTCTGTTGCTTGCAGTTGCCTTTTTTTCAATGCCTAAAGACAAAGGTGCTTTTGTTGTGTTAGTCGCCTGTATCACCTTTATTTTTGTTTTTACGTATCTGAAGCCACGAGGCAATTTTCGGCATTTCGGCCATTATACCATAGCGTTGATAGCGGCTTTCTGGATTCAGGGAAACCGAACGCGTCTAACCGGAAGAAACATTATTTCCGTTGGCTATTTTGGTATTCTGGTTCTGCTGATTCAGCTGATTGCCGGGATCAATGCGTATTATCGGGATACCCGGTATCCTTTCTCTAATTCGAGAAACGTAGCAGATTACATTAAAAATAATTATTCGGCTGATGTAGCCGTAGCGGGGGTGTTTCAGGATGTTCTGACGGGTGTAAGATGGTACTTACAAAAGCCGGTTTATGGCCTTGAAACCCAAAAATACGGGTCTTACGTTCTGTTTAGTCATAAGAGTTGGAATGATAGCCTGAATGCGCAGCCCGATTCTGTTACGTATTCCCGTTATCTGGATTTTCAGAAAAAACACGCGCCAGCCTTACTGATTATGGGCTACCATTTCTTACCCGTCCCGGACATAGGCCACACCGACACGCTACACACGCCCGAGGGAAACTACCTGTTTACCTGCACGAAAAAGTTTGAAGGGGCGATAACGCGGGAAGATTATTATCTATTTAACGTAACGCAGCTACCAAAATAACTGATTATGAAAACCACAGTGAAGGAACTACGTATTATTCTTACCGTTGATAATCTGGATGAACTTATTCGTTTCTACCGGGACACGGTGGGGCTGGA
This sequence comes from Spirosoma sp., assembly GCF_048594605.1. Lineage (GTDB taxonomy): Bacteria > Bacteroidota > Bacteroidia > Cytophagales > Spirosomataceae > Spirosoma. The sequence goes on along the minus strand of NZ_JBMDWV010000365.1, from coordinate 815 downwards.
AACGTCGAAAGAGTGGCATGAGGAAGCCGGTAATGGAATTATTCTGGATGCAGGCCGGGCTTCGCTTGAGTTGATTGATAAAAAACATGCTGAACGAATCGACCAAATAGAAGTTGGCAAACGGGTAGCTGGCCCCGTCCGGTTAGCCTTGCGCGTAAATGAGCCGATCACATCAGCAGCAGAAAGCTGGCTCGACGGTGGTGCCGTAGAAGTAGCACCCTCCACAACGGCACCCTGGAGCGAAGTAGCAAGGGTTGAAGCACCTGATGGAATGCAAATTACTTTGTTTACTACGTCGACGCTGGCTGATACGTAGTGTACTTAAAAATTTTTATGGTAGATTCTTAAGGTAGTTCGTCTATATATGTATCGTACGGGAGACGGATTAATTAATAATTGTACTAGAGTTCCCATCATCCTGTGTTATTTCAATGGTCTCTGTGTTATAAGTAAATAGTATAATTTTTTGATGTATTACATAGCCTGTTGATTATCAATACGTATCATTGATTTTAAGTAAAAGGTAGCGTGCGGCTTCGCGGGTTAGTTTGGGTGGATCGAAAGGGCTCGATAATTGAGTTTTGTTTAGTAATATTGCTACTAAAAAATGGAATCCTAGTATCACTCCCGCCTGACTTACATGACGCTTTCCCAGCATATTCGCTTACTATCATTTGAGGATCTATTGACCATTGCTGATACTGTTCAGCGGGAAACAGACCGCCGGAGTACGTTTATTGATAGTTTATCGGACATCAAACTGAAGGGATTAAGCCTGACGATCAATACAAGGGATTTACTGTATCGGGTGATCA
>NZ_JBMDWV010000364.1:0-76775 GCF_048594605.1 Spirosoma sp. | reverse complement strand
TTTTCCATTGCAGACGTCAGACTACCATAGAAAGCATTCATTGCTTTGAGGTGCTTATTGGTGTCCTGTAATTCTAATTCGTATACAGCGTTAAGAGCACCCATATTCTTGGTCACTTTCTGGGTCTGATCACGCAACTCTTTTGTATCAGCCGTTGCATCAGCCATAGAGCTAACCGCCGTAATGGCCGTGTTATACGATTTGTTCATCTCTGTAAGCGAGCTGGAAGCAGCTTTTACATTCCGCGCATAATCATTTGTAGCTACGGTTGCATCTGTCAAATCGCTTAGTTTCGAAACCGTGTCGTTTAAGCTGCGGAATCCAGAACCTAGACGCTCAAAAACGTCGGGAGTAACTTTAGCCTGCGCCAGCATCTGGTCCATGTTACCAGTCAGGCCATTTGCCTGAGGAGTCGGTTTACGAGCTTCTCCTTTATAATCGTCAGCCAGTTCAGGATAAACCCGCTCCCAGGCATAGTCTTCACTTGCCGTTGCAGGCATTGTAAAACTTTGGAAGGCATACAAAGCGAAAATCACTACCTCCGTTAAAAGACCAGCTGTTAAAAGCCAGCCAAACTGCTCATTGTGTGTAATCTTGGCCCAAGCTCCGGCAATTACGACGGCGGCTCCAGCACTATAAATAGTCGGTACTAAACGATCCCAAAAGAAATTAACTGACTTTCCTGCTGCCATGATAAGCGATTGTTGGTTGGGTAACTGATTTTGTATTGATATAATAATAGACACCGCCTGTAGCTTAACGTTTTACAGCCAGTGTCTATTGTTGATTATACTTTCTTTGCCGATGCCTTTTTACTGCTTTTAGCTTTACTGCTACGTCCACCGCGAACGGAAGCGGAACGCCCTTCAAGGTTATCCATTACACACCGGAAACCGATATAAGAACGCTTTTGGTCTTCGTATTCGTAATAACGTGTGCCCGTTTCCAGATAATACGCAATATCTTTCCAGGAACCACCCCGAACTACTTTGCGCGGTTCATCAGCATTCTGGTTGTCAGGATTCATATCCCATACAATAGCATTGGTGTTATCAGCATAAGCATCCCGGCACCATTCTGCTACGTTACCAGCCATATTATAAAGGTTATATTCATTCGGGCTGTAAGCAGTTGCTGGAGCCGTATATGGATAGCCATCAGCATCAAAATTACCGCGTTGAGGTTTAAAGTTCGCCAAGTAACAGCCTTTGCCGTTAGCTACATACGGGTTACCCCATGGATATTTGGCACCACTTTTTCCACCACGAGCGGCCCACTCCCACTCTGCTTCGGACGGCAGACGGAAACCAAATGATTTATACCCACCATCCTTTGTACGGAAGTCATCAAGGGTGTTCGTACGCCACTTGCAAAAGTGATTAGCGGCAATCCAGCTTACACCTACTACAGGATACGTATCAAAGGCAGGGTGCCCGTAATAATGCTCCAGCATTGGGTCTCCGTTGTGGTAGGTAAAATCATTTTTCCAAACCGTTGTGTCCGGATAATATTTTGCCATAATCTCCTCTTCACCCAACGTCGAAACGGAATCAGCCAGAAGAGCATTGACGTATTGACGGTATTCGTGGTTGGAAATTTCGGCGTCGTCCATATAGAATGAACTAATAGTAACCTGCCGGTTCATGTTGATTTGAGTAGCTGCAATATCTTCGTCAGCCTGCCCCATTACAAACGAACCAGAAGGAACTAGTACCATACCGAAAGGAGTGGGTTGTTTCCAGCCTTTACGCCCGGTAGCCGTGATTTCTCCGTTCGTCATGCCAACATCTCCATTTCCTCCTTTACCTCCAAATTTAGATTTTACAAATCCGCAACCTTGCATCAGCAGTACGACTGCCGCGACCATCACCCCCCGGGTTGCATTGATTGTTAACCAGCTGTACTTCATCATTGTAAAACTTTTCTCTTTTCTTTCGTGTGCGAGACCAGACTAAAAACGAAAATCTATTTGGTTATTGTATAGTTACACTCAGGTTCGAAATATTTTCTATCTATTTGGATTTTTGGCTGTAGATTTTCCAACTTCAGACGATAATCTTCCTTATAATGTAGTCTATTTCCCCAAAAGTAAGGCACTATAATTAAACTCCCTAACAAGAACCACACCAAAATGTGCATCGAATTGTGGGCTATCCCGGAACATTCCAACTTTTCCCTGCATTAATACCGGAATCTTGGCGTGCGGATAATTGGTTTCTTCCGTACGTCAGGGGTAGGTAAAGCATAACCTAGTAAAATTTCGTGCGACGTAGCACTTTTTGCATTAACGCCACTGGTTACAATATCCAGTGCATAGCCAACCCGTAAAGCGTTGTTGCGCATCAGGTTAATCCCTGCCGTTGCCATTATAGCATCGTTAAATCGGTAGCCAAGCCCCCCCCAAATTCGATTGTCGTACGTACCAACCAGATTTAAAGCTATAGCTGATCCAGGAAATCCGGCAACTGTACTGTATTGTACTAGTATTGACGGTTGAATATCAATATTGTAACCAATACCAAGCCGATAGCCAGCTGTCAGATATGCTTTACTGTCGGAAGGGTCAGTTGAGCGATCTGTTATATACGTGTATTTAGCCTTATTAATGTGCGTCATACTAACCCCAATCCAATAATCGACTGTATTGTAGTATACCCCGGCACCGATATCCGGCTTAAACTGATTAATACGTCCACTCGCAATCAGCGGATCATCAGGATCATTTGGCCGAAATTGGGCAAAGTCGTAACCTTTATTGAACATCCCAGCCTGCACACCCAGCGCTAATGTTCCATTTTTCAATGCAAGGCGGTATGCATACGACAGTTGGACAGCTTGATTAATAGATGGACCATATTTGTCATTCAATGCATAAATGCCAATACCACTTTTGATTTTAGCGAGTGGCATGTTAAATGACAGAAGTTGCGTACTCTGAGCTGCACTAGCATCACTGTTACCGATTGTTTGATAACCCAAATATTGAGTGCGATGCGTTAGCTGTAATCTCGACACCCCTTCCGAGCCAGCAGCTGCTGGATTGTAATAGAGGGGATTGTACATGTATAGACTAAACTGTGGATCTTGCTGCGCCAATGCAGCTGGGCCAGCCACTACAAGCAACAGTAAAGTATAAACGTAGAGTGTGCGAATCATAAAAATAACTAAAATTCGAAACGGCTAATACGCATAAGAAATAGCGTTTCTGTAAAATACGATCACAGTTTACAATTAAACGCCTGCTTAGTCAAATTATTGGCCCTAAATAAAGACAGAATGCCGGAAAAAAGCGCACAAACGCAATCCCGGCATTCTATACCCACATAACTGTATTCCGTTATGAATTGTTAGCCTTCTTAATGTACAAATCTAGTGCACCTGTCATTGATGGAGCGTTAGGCAATGGGGCCTCAATATCAAGTGTTAAGCCAGCATCCATGAGCGCTTTAGCCGTCGTTGGTCCAAAAGCTGCCAGCCGCGTACCATTCTGGTTAAAATCGGGGAAATTGCTTAACAATGAATTAACACCCGACGGGCTAAAGAAGGCAATGATATCGTAACTCTTTATATCAAGGTCTGATAAATCGGTCGGAACCGTGTCGTACATAACGGCCTCCGTAAAATGCAGACCACTGGTGTCCATAAATTCAGGAATATCGTTACGTCGGATGTTTGAGCATGGAAACAAAAACTTCTCGTTCTTGTGCTTTTTGATCAGATCAAACAGTTCTGTGGCTGTTTTGGTCCCAGTAAAGATTTTACGCTTCCGGATGACGATATATTTCTGCAGGTAATTAGCTGTTTGCTCCGAAATACAGAAATATTTCATATCCGCCGGAACTTCAATACGTCCCTCCTGGCAAATCCGAAAAAAATGATCGATAGCATTCCGGCTAGTAAATATAATGGCCGTATGTGCTAAGATATTAATTTTCTGACGTCGAAAGTCTTTAAACGATTCACCCTGAATTTGAATAAAAGGCCGGAAGTCAATCTCGAGGTTGTACTTACTTGCTAAATCAAAATAAGGAGATTTTTCGTCAGCGGGTCTGGATTGAGTTACTAACAGCCGGTTAACTTTCGTGATCCGGTCTTCAGTGGAGTGCATACTAGTCTCGTTCATTGAATCTCTACTCGGTACAATAATCAGTTGCAGTTGGCAGTACCCGACTGACAGACCTAAAGCGTAATAATATACAAACTATCAGGTAAGTATCGCTACTAAAAACTCATTCATCAAAGTGCGAAACGCAAACCGATGATGAGTGGAATCAATTCAACGATGCAAAGGTACGAAAATAAATAAAGATTCTTGATAGGCTCCAGACTACGTATTACGAAGTATAGTAAGACCAGGCGGGCGATATAAAAGCCTACAAGCAGAGGTATCAGTGTAGTTTGGGATAATAGTAGCGTAGGAAGATTGTAAGCAATAATAGACAGCACTACTGTTAGAACTGTAAAAAACAGTAGTGATGATTGTACTAGTTTAAAATAGTGGACATTGACAATGCTTTGCAACTTATAAAGCCCCCCTATTACCTCCAATACAACATATTTACCTATCAGACTCATAAAAGCAATCGCGGTCAGTAGCAGAAATTCGCTGGCAACCCAACCAAACTGTCGCTCACTCAACAACAAGGTGCGTGATGCAAACACTTCGAGGTTGCGACTTTGTACGAAAACAATCAGATAAGCAATCACAAAGCTCAAATTGAGCGTAAAAAGCATATTGACACTGCTCAAAGGACGATTAATCAAAAAAGAATCATCCGGCGCTCGCAGGGAAATCAGATCACGGAAGCTATAGAATCGCTGAAAGGCTCGGTGATAAATCGTAAATAGAAAGGCGTGCGTCGCTAATAAAAAGAATAAACCTACGCCCAGAAAGTTCGTATAAAAAGGCTGTGGGCGGGGCCGGACGCTTAAATTATCATCGCTCAGAACAACGGGTTTTTGTGTAGCCGACTTAGGGTAGCCAATAAATAGCTGTTTATCCTCTACACCTGGCGATCCATAAATGGTCAGGAAAACTTCTGGCTGACGATAAATTCGATATAAACTATCAATACTTAGTATCTGCCATTGGTTAGCATGGAGTTTTCGTTTAAGTGCAGCATTGATAAACAGATACCCGTCCTGCCGGGAAGAAATCAGGAGGCTATAATGACGATTGCTTTCAATATCAATGTAAGCACTCAGAGCCGTTTGATCGGCATGTTGCTCAGCTATGTAAGGAATATAAGCCTTTGCCGCTTCATCATAGACCTGAAAATCATCGTAAAAATTATGAACAGGATAATAGCGATTATCGGGGCCGATCCCAATGATTCGTGATTGAGAGAACGTAGCGGCAACAAAAAAGAGTGAAAGAGCGAACGCGCGAAAAAGTGAATATAGCACGTAACACACTGCCTTTACATTCACTTTTTCGCGCGTTCGCTCTTTCACTCTATCAACAATTTATTTTTCCAGTGCCTTGAGCATGGTATCGCCAATAAGCGCTGGTGATTCGACCACATGGATGCCACATTCGCGCATGATGGCCATTTTAGCGGCCGCCGTATCATCGGCCCCTCCTACAATAGCACCAGCATGACCCATCCGGCGACCTTTTGGCGCTGTCTGACCTGCAATAAAACCAACTACGGGTTTCCGGTTGCCATCAGCTTTGATCCAGCGGGCAGCTTCGGCTTCCATGCCGCCACCAATTTCACCAATCATAACAATGGCTTCGGTATCAGGATCATTCATCAGCAACTCAACAGCCTGCTTCGTAGTGGTACCGATGATCGGATCACCACCAATACCAATGGCCGTCGACTGACCTAATCCAGCTTTTGTCAATTGATCTACGGCTTCGTAGGTCAACGTACCCGATTTGGAAACGATACCAATGGTTCCTTTCTTGAAAATAAAGCCGGGCATAATACCCACTTTACATTCTTCTGCCGTCATAACACCCGGACAGTTTGGCCCAATCAATCGTACGTCTTTGTCGGTGAGGTAATTTTTTACCGCAACCATGTCCTCCGTTGGAATACCTTCGGTAATGCAGATGATAACCTTAATACCAGCTTCAGCAGCTTCCATAATGGCGTCGGCAGCAAAAGCCGGTGGCACGAAAATGATGGAAACATTAGCCCCAGCCTGATCAACAGCCTGCTGAACGGTGTTAAACACAGGCCGATCGAGGTGAGTCTGACCACCTTTGCCGGGTGTTACGCCCCCAACAACGTTGGTGCCGTATTCGATCATCTGTTGAGCATGGAAACTGCCCTCCGAGCCAGTAAAGCCCTGGACGATAACTTTGGAGTCTTTGTTAACTAAAACACTCATGACGGTTTTGGTAATCGTTGGCGATGCGGTTATCTAGATAAAAGACTAGTAAACAAAAGATAAAAGACGTTTACAAGCGGCCCGCTTCATCTTTATTCTTTTATTCTGTAGCCTCGTGTCTATTAAAAAGTTGGGCAAAAGTAGCCGAAACTTCGTAAATTACGTGATGATTTTTTCACACATCCTTTCTGGCTCAATTCTGGCTGGAGCAGGCATTGGCGTATTTTGGCATTACTTTGGGCGAATTTCCCTCTTCAATCGACTATTATGGGGTTTCTTTCTGCTAACGACCTCCATGACGGCCCTGGTTGGTGTTATCCATTTCACAGGGAATGAATACCTTGGGCCGCTGCATCGCTCTATGATCGTCCTCTCCGATACGTTGGGCGTAGTATGTGTCGTAACCGCTGTTTATGCGTTACTGAATCAGCGAACGCTTTCACTCATTACGTTTGTAACAACGGTTCTGTTTGGCTTATTCCTCTTTATCAGTCTGTTACTGCCAGACGTACGTGTTTTCACACCGATTGTTCCCTCCCTTGCCATTCTTGTTTTGATGTTGCTGGCTGTTTTTTCACTTCTCCAGCGTAACAAACGCGGTTTGTGGGTAGTGCTGGCGGCTATGATGATGGGCCTGGCAACTAAAGCAGATTCTATTAATAACTTCATTCATCCAACTGATTTTTACCATTACGCCACCACCCTGGCCCTCTGGTTTTTCGGGAAAGCAGCGCAGCCTCGTCTTTTAATAAAATAATTCAGCCACTCTGGACGACCAAAGCCTAATTATTGCCTTAACTATTTCGTTCGTCTATCCGTTACGTTGTATTACCAAAATACTACTCAACGAACCGTGGATTTACTGCAACTAACGCACGACCCTATCAAGGCAGCTCAGGCAGCACGCCTTGTTTATATAAACGATACCACGCCTGGTATTTCGCGGCAACGTAACGGCGACCATTTTGCGTATTATGACCGGGATGGCAACAAGTTGAATGACCAGGAAACATTAGATCGGATTCGGACAATGGCTCTACCACCGGTATGGGAGAACGTCTGGATTAGCCCCAAAGCCAACAGCCATTTACAGGCAACGGGAATTGACTCAAAAAACCGAAAACAATATCGTTATCACACCAAATGGAATGCCATACGCAGCGAAACAAAATTTTTCAGGATGGAAGCGTTTGGCGAAGCATTGCCCCTCCTCCGGACACGTTTGGCCACTGATCTGAAAAAGGCTGGATTATCACGCGAGAAGGTTATTGCCGTTGCTTTGAGCGTAATGGAGCAAACACTTATTCGAATCGGGAACGCGTCTTACGAAAAAGAAAATGGCTCTTATGGTCTGACAACGCTCAAAGACCGACACGTAAAACTGGAAGGGAACAGTATCCGTTTTAGTTTCAAGGGTAAAAAAGGTATCTATCACGAAATTGATCTGTGCGACCGTCGGCTGGCTCGGTTAGTAAAAGCATGTCGTGACATTCCGGGCAAAGAATTATTTCAGTATCTCGACGAAAACGGTGACCGGCATCCCATCGATTCAGGCATGGTCAATGATTACCTGCGCGAAACGATGGGCGATGATTTCTCGGCCAAGGATTTTCGCACCTGGGCCGGAACCGTCAATGCGTTACGTCTTCTGGTAGAGCTGGAGCCCTGTTCAACGGAAAAAGAGCTGAAAAAAAATGTCAACACAGTGCTGGATGAAGTAGCTCACAAACTCGGAAATACACGCACGGTATGCCGGAAACACTACGTTCATCCCCAGATTCTGGATGCTTATGAGTGTCAGGATTTAACCGCGTATATCCAGCAGAAAAACCGATTTCGAAAAACCAGCCCGAATGGTTTGGATGGAGTGGAAAAACTACTGCTTAAATTTTTAAAGGACCAGGTAAAAAGTGTAGTCAAGAAACCCACGCAAAAGGTCCTGGCGTAACGTAGCACGGCGCTACGTAGCGTTTAGGTAACTGCTTTCACCCAGGTAATCTGATCGCATTTCTGACAATGAGCCTCTTCGGCAGGAGACTCGAACATCTGGACATTGCCGCATGTGCAACAGGCATACTTACCCGGTTGCTCAATACGTTTGCCCTTCTTTCTCAGTTCATTGGGCAGAATTGGCAATCCCGGTCGAATATCGGCGTCTTCAAATGGAAATACGCTGAGCTGACCGTTAGGCTCCAGAATGGCCGTGCGTACCTGCCCAAGCTGCTCAATTCCTTCTACGCGCAGATCAGAAAGTAACTCTTCCATTCCCAGATCTTCCTGGCTAAAATTTTGCGTAAGGATGCATCCATTCTCGATCACATAAACTGGCTTTCCTTCGAGGACATCGCGCACTTTCTTGTTCCGATCGCTAATGAACGTAGCGAGTTTATAGCATCCCATCATTACGGTAAAAACCACAACTGCCGACGCAAGTGGTACGTCATGATAGAACATAGGATCGCCCGCAGCCGAACCAAGGCCAATGAGCAGTACCAATTCATAAATGGATAATTGCCGAACCTCGCGCTTTCCCGAAACGGTCAGCGCAGTCAGCAAAACACCAAACATAAAAACGGTTCGGAAAGCAACCTCACCAAGATAAGCCCACGGGAAATCATGAATAAACATGCGTTCCCAATCAAAGGGTTGAACAGGATCAGACATTAGCAGAAGGCCGTATACGATTAGAAAAGAGTTGAGCCATACTCAGAAGACGTACGGCTCATTTTTTGTTTTCCGGCGCATTGGCCTTGCGAACTTTCATTCCTCTATTCTCAGCCCATTCTTCGGCTTTGGACGTAGCAATGGCAATAGCCCGATCTTCTTCCGCACCTTCATTAAGTAATGCGTTGGCAATTTCGATGGCTTTATTACGTACTGGAGCCATGAAATATTTGAGCGATACCGGATAGTTGTCTTTTGTCCAAGGCATAACGATCTGTTAATTAGTAGTGATGGTCATTGATCTAATAACTCAATCAATTAACAGACTGTTTAACCGCTTAAGTGGTGCAGCAATCGTCAGGAGCTTTTACTCCCGTCAAACGAAGCAATCCATCCAATCAGGCCGCCCAGAAGCGTAAAAGCGCCAATAATAATCAATACCCACTTATAGACCGTCAGGAAAGGCCATTTCGCCAGAAAACAGAGTGCGGCTATCAATCCTAATCCAAACAGGCTAAACCAGCCTACGCCCATAAATAGTACGAATGCTGTGCCAATTCCGGAATCCCGACTATCGTTATAACGAGCAGCCTGACACAGCAAGCCAACCAATAAACCGACGCCTATCAGACTAGCGACGACAATTCTGGCTAACCACCACCATTTATTACCAAGTCCCCAAAATAAGGGAGCGAAAGCCAGTAACACCCCAAGCACAGGCATGAACCACCCAAAATTCAATAGTTTGTCGTGATCATTGACTGGCAACGGCTGGCTCAGAAAAATAATTAACCCTGTAATAGCAAGCATCAGGATCCAGGCCAGCTCAGGTCCTAACAGATAAGAAACCGTGCGATTCATACGTAGTGTCAGGGCTGGACGTATCAGAATGACTTGTAATTTTTCACGCTTTCCTGAAGCGAAGTCAGCACGTTTTTGAGTTGCCTGTCAAGTTCCTGACTCATCGCCTGAAGGTCTTTCTCATTCTTTTGACGATAGGTTTCGATGGGCGAAAATCGACCGTTTCCTTCATCTACCTCAATCTGCGTAAGCGTGGCCCGATACTTACGATTTGCACACTCAATCAGGTAGCTGTAGCGAAACGTATAGATTCCACCGGCAGAGGTTTCTGAACGTGGCAAAACAACCGTCTGAACAAACCGACCAGCCAGATCGCCGGTCTCTTTATCGCTCAAAGCAAACAGCTCGTTAGATGCATGGCCCGATTGTACGACCCATAGTCTCGCCCGTCGGAACAAATCGGACTGCGACACACTCCCACAGTCGATCACCTCCGAATAGGTGACTTTCTGATTTACAACCGGCAGAATTCCGTGCAATCCTCCGCTCATAATATCCGGCGGAGAACTCCCGTACACAGAGCCTAATAGCAATGGGGAAGTTAGCAATAAAGCAAGCAACGTAGTAAACATACTTCGACTGATTAGATGTGGTTAGAAACGGAAAGCCCGATAAACTGCCATGAAGATAATGTATTGAATAAAGGCCCCTGTAGCCCCAATGAGTAACTGGTAGGATTAACTGTATAGTTAGCGAGATTTATCTTGTGTCAAGAAATGTAAACTTCTATCTAAATAGGATAACTTTAGCAAACTTTATTAATACTACGTATGATAATACGTATTTTACTACGTTGCCTTGTAGTTTTGGTTTACTTGACGCTGCTTTCTGTTACGTCACGAGGGCAAAGTGTTTTACGTTCACCTTATCTGCAGGCCGTTACACCAACAGGAATCACCATTCGCTGGCGCACCGACCAGCCGACCAATAGCCGTGTTCGCTTCGGCGCTAGTCTTGATCAACTAAATCAGCAGATTACCGACGCTACGTTCACAACAGAGCATATTGTTACGCTGACGGGCCTGCAACCCTCCACCCGCTATTACTACTCGATTGGGTCAACTGCTGGAGATTTGATGGTTTCTAGTGATCAATATTTTCAAACCTCCCCTCCTGCCGGAACAGCCGTACCGGTACGGATCTGGGCGCTGGGTGATTTTGGCAGTGGAACGGCGAATCAGTTGGACGTACTTCAACGGTACCGTCAGGCCACCCAGAGTCGCCCTGCCGATATCTGGCTTTGGCTGGGCGACAACGCGTATGGTCAGGGCACCGATCTTCAATATCAACAAAATGTATTCACAATTTACACCGACTTGCTGAAACACTTACCGTTCTGGCCGACCGCCGGGAACCACGAATATGTTGACGTACCAACCAACCTGAACATCGACTACTTCAACATCATTACGGTTCCACAGGAGGCTGAAGCGGGCGGAATTGCGTCAGGCTCGAAGCTTAATTATTCATTTGATTATGCGAATGTTCACATCATTTCGATGGATTCTGAAGGAAATGATGGCACGCGTTTATACGACACAACAGGCAGACAAGCTCAGTGGCTCAAACAGGATCTGGCTGCGAATCAGTTGCCCTGGACGATTGTCTTTTTCCATCACCCGCCTTATAGCAAAGGTTCGCGTGATTCTGACTTTTTCGACGATCAGATTCAGCTACGGCAGAAACTTGTCCCTATTCTGGAACGCTATAACGTAGACCTTGTACTATCTGGACATAGCCATGTTTATGAACGAACGTATTTACTGAAGGGGCATTATGGATCGGCCACTACGTTTAATCTTGGTCAGCATGCCGTTTCTACAAGCACTGCCCGTTATGATGGGTCGCCCAACTCCTGCCCAATTAGTAACAAACAGACGGGCACTATCTACGTAGTAGCGGGTAGCGGTGGACAGTTAGGCGGGCAGGCAACCGGTTATCCGCACCCGGCCATGGTTTATGCAAATAATCAGCAGGGCGGTTCTATGCTAATTGATGTAAACGACAATCGGTTAGACGCCCAGTGGGTGGCTTCTGACGGTACGGTGAAAGATCGGTTTACAATGATAAAACAGGTAAACCGGCAGCAAACATTTTCTATTAATCCAAATGAATCCTTGACACTCAGGGCGTCGTGGCCGGGTGATTATGTGTGGAATACTGGTCAGACAAGCCGAACCATCACCGTATCGCCAACTGTTTCCACGACGTATACGGTGAGTGATCCGCAGGGTTGTCTCACAGACACATATGCTGTCAACGTCGACAATCAGGACCTGCGCTTTGAAGGGCAGATGGTGCTTTACCCCAACCCAGCCAACAATTCGGCAACGATGAGAATTGCCGTTCCTACTCCCACTACGATTGATGTGCAGGTGACCACGGCGCAGGGCGCTGTCGTTTTTCAAAAACAGTACGTTAACACCAGTCAGGTTCAGGAAGCCGTTACGTTGACAGGACCGGGTTTGTATTGGTTTACAGCAAAGGTAGGCCCTCAACTCATCGGACAAATGAGCTTTACGTTATAGTCTGCACAATTTCAGTCTCTATTGTACTCACTTCATCCAATACTTTTTACAGTTCAGTCAAGCGTTCATTCGTCCGATGGATAAGGCATTCTAGCTTTAATGGCATCAAACTATTGATTTAGCCATGAAAGCTTTTTTTGTTATTGTTACGTTAAGTATCAGCCTGATCGGCAAGGGGCAATACATTCCCCTGGGTGCTGTTACTATGTGGACAGATGGCTACGTAGTAACGCTGCAAAACGATACGATTCGTGGGCAGGTACGTATCGGTTCGCTGGTGAACGACTCGCCTGCCAGCATAGTCATCCGGTCGGCCGATAATACGAAAATCAAGCTGAAAGGAGATGACATACAACTCATTGCCCAACGTATTCCCGATTTTGCTTATTCAACCGGCAGTATTCCCCGTGAGCGTGAAATGGTTATTTTTGAGCGTGTTCCAAATCCGCGCCGGAACAGCAAACCTATGTTACTGGAGCGGCTAACGCCACCGGGCGGTGCCATCGCTTTATATTTCGACCCGTCGGGCTGGAAATCAAAAACGGAATATACGTTCGGCAATTTTGTATTTGAGGTCGATCGGCTGGATCTGAGTTACGTTGCCGTGAAGAACGGGAGCGAATCGTTCATTGCAAAACGGGGAGAAATCGAAACCGTTCACGAGCGGCTTTTCGGCGATTGTCCGCTTTATATTCGTAACTATCCAACGGCCGCTCGTCGCGACTGGCGCTTCCTTGGCGAAATGGTAGCCACCTACAATCGTCTTTGTCAGCAATTATAAAAACACTACGTAGCAATCCAGAATCCTGTTTTAGCGGTATGTATGAGTTGACGAGGGACGAACGTATAGCGTTAATACGTGCTACGTTGCCTGATTCTGAAGTCAGACCACCGCAATACGTAAGATTCTGCACATGCGTTTGTTTCGATTACTCTGGCCAATCCTGACGGTTCTGTTTATCACTGGTGTGGTGATCCTGTTTATCCACGAATACGCTATTGCCAGAGCTAGTCACCGCATAAAAGACGTCGCTTACGTAACACCCAATACGCCCGGTTTTGATACGGACCGACACCGACTCGATATTTACCAGCCTCAACAGGATCAATCCGTTCTTCGGCCAGTGGTGATATTCATTCACGGCGGGTCGTGGGAGAGTGGCAGTAAAAATCTCTATGCCTTCATTGGCCGGAGACTAGCGAAGCAAAACGTCGTCGCCGTACTGATCAATTACCGGCTCGCGCCCAAAGTGCAGGTACCCGATATGGCCAACGATTGCGCCCTCGCTGTAAGCTGGACTCAGAAACATATTGCTGGTTACGGTGGTGATCCGAAACGGCTTTTTGTAATGGGACATTCGGCGGGGGGCGGACTAGCGGCTTTATTAATGACTGACAATCAATTGTTCACGAAAATCGGGCTGACGCAGAACCCAATTAATGGCGCCATTCTCGACGATCCGGGTGGTTTGGATATGTTCGATTACCTGACTAAAATGGAGTATCCCGGCGATGAGAAATACCTGGTGCCATTTGGCAAAAATCCAACGCGCTGGCACGATGTATCGGCTCTTTACTACGTTAAACAAGACTGCCCGCCGATGTTAATTTACGTAGGCGAGCACACATACCCTGGCATCCAAAAAAGCACCCGACGGTTCCGCCAGCGTCTTCAGGAGTTAGGCGTGAAATATGAATTCAAGGTTTTGCCAGGTAAGAAACACATTGGCATGGTCACTCAGCTATTCTGGGAAACGAATATTATCTACCAGGATCTATTAAAATTTGTTGGCGCAAAACCGTAATTCAGTTTCGCTACGTTGGCTACCATTTTCCATTAAATACTAATCAGACGCCGTAGGAATTATCTATGTTGCTATCTTTACTTGTAGCCACCAGCGTACAACTTACAGAAAATGAGCAACATTGACTTACTGAAACATGCATTACATGACTTTGCGGGAATCAATGAACAGGAATTTGTTTTATCTGCTTCCTCCTGGCATCTAAAACACTATAAAAAGGGCGAGTTTTTCAACGAGTACAGAAGTGTCTGTAAGCACGTCGGTTTTATTCTCGACGGCATTTTCAGAGCGTACTACGTTAACGATGCCACTGGCGAAGAAAAAAATGTTTTCTTTTTCTCTAAACACCAATTAATCGTTTCCTACAAAAGTTTTGTCACGCAAACGCCCTGCAATTACCATACAGAGTCGATGACGGATTCAATCATTCTATATATCCAGATTGAATCCCTGAATCAACTTTATCAGCAATCTCATCAGTGGGAACATTTTGGGAGGCTAGTGGCCGAACGCGCGTTTATGGCAGCTATGAACCGGATGGAAGACGCCCTCTTTCAAACGCCCGAACAACGCTATCTGGACCTGATGCAGCAGCATCCTGATATCTATAATGCCGTTCCGCTTTATCACATCTCGTCTTACCTCGGTATTCAGGGGCCATCGTTGAGCCGCATTCGAAAAAGAATGGCAAGCCGGTAAGTATCATTGCTTTACGATTTTAACCTGGGTTAAATTTATTGTCTTTTCTTCCATACACCTTTGTCCTGTTCAAAACAAAAAAGAACCGTGGATAGAGAGCTGTATGGTATTTACTAGTCTAATCAAGGTCCATTGCTTTCGCGTCTTTTCACTAACCAAAAAACAATGTAATCATGGAAGCTACCAAGAACAAAAACGTTGTGTTTGTTACGGGGGCGTTTGTCGCCAGCAGCAGTTGGGATGAATGGCAAGCGTATTTTCAGAGTAAAGGATATAACACTATTGCTCCGCCCTGGCCTTATAAAGATGGTACGGCTGCGGAGTTACGAGCCCGCCAGCCTAATGACACCGACTTAGCAAAACTAACTTTAGACGAACTGGTCGATCATTACGCAACTATTGTAAAAAGCTTTCCCGAAAAACCGATTGTCATTGGCCATTCGCTAGGTGGTTTAATTACACAAATTATCGTGAATCGGGATTTAGCGGCTGCTGCAGTTGCCATTCACTCCGTTCCACCACAAGGCGTTTTTCCGTATGAATTTTCGTTTCTGAAAGCTGGCTGGAAAGCTCTTGGCCTATTTACGGATTTGGACAAAACTTATTTGATGTCGCTGGAAGACTGGCAATATGCGTTTGTCAATGAAATGCCGCTGGAGGTTCAAAAAGAAACTTACGAACAAAACACTATCCCGGAATCAAAACGAGTAGCCAGAGGTGGCCTGACCAGTGCTGCTCATGTAGACTTTGAAAAACCACACCCTCCCTTACTGCTCACATCAGGCAGTATTGATAACATTATACCCGCGCACCTGAATCACCGAAATTTTGAGGCCTATAAAAACAGTGGTTCAGTGCTGGATTATAAAGAATTTGAAGGGCGCAATCACTTTGTGCTGGGCCAGCCGACCTGGAAAGAAGATGCCGATTATATTCTGGACTGGCTTTCCAGACACGCGTGAACGTAGTAAAATCAGTTCCTGGTCAACTGCTACGTAACGGTTCAGCCAGGAACTGATTTTACTACGTAACAACTCCTTAGTCGGCCATTATACTACGTTGATTATAAATCTATTTATCCGTTGGGTTTGTCTATTCGGCGGTTCGCTCATTCTTCCAAACAACTCCTTTTTACAATCGGTTGCTGAGGTAAACTCATTACGTTATGAAACCGATTCATCATTTTGTCGACTCCCTACTCGATCATTCATCCACTACACGCGTATCGCGTCAGGATTTCCTTCAGTTTACCGGGCGTAGCTTAGCGGTGGGCGCTGTAGGAGGTGCGCTAATTGGCTGCGAGAAGAAGCCGGAGACAACCTCTTCGTCAGCATCTACAGTCAACACGCCCAGCGGCTCGGTACCCAAACTGCCCGCTACGTCACCTCCGGCCGAAATACCTGCCGATCAGCAAAAGCCAATCGAACTAGAGCAGATTAAAGCCAAAACGGAACAACAGGAAGGTGATACGCCTACGCCCATGCCCGAAGATCAACGCGTTGGGTACGCACTCGTCGGATTAGGCCATTTAACCCTTAACCAGATTTTACCCGCATTTGGAACCTGCAAGAAATCGAAAGTGGTGGCGCTGGTGAGTGGTAGTTCCGAAAAAATGCAGAAGGTAGCCGAGCAATATGGTATAAAAAAAGAGAGCTGTTACAGCTACGCCGATTACGATAAGCTGAAAGATAACAAGGAAGTACAGGCCATTTACATTGTGTTGCCCAACGGCATGCATGCCGAATATACCATTCGCGGAGCACAGGCAGGCAAACATATTCTGTGCGAAAAACCAATGGCCAACACCGCTGCCGAATGTGAGGCCATGATTGATGCCTGCAAAAAAGCGGATCGTAAGTTAATGATTGCCTACCGGATTCAGTATGAGCCACACAATCGCATGGTTCGCGAGATGGTTCAGAAAGCGCAGTTTGGTAAAGTAAAATCGATTATTGCCAACAACGGGCAGAATTCTGACAATCCGAAACACTGGCGATTCAATAAAGCGTTGGCTGGCGGAGGTTCTTTGCCTGATGTTGGTTTATACTGCCTGAACACAATTCGCTACGTACTGGGCGAAGAACCCACCGAAGTAGTAGGCTATGTTCATAGTACGCCCGATGACCCACGGTTTAAGGAAGTGGAAGAGCAGGTCAACTGGCTCATGAAATTTCCGAGTGGTGTTCAGGCAAGTTGCGCAACCAGCTATGGCCACCACGACGAAAAAAGTTATCGGGTTTGTGCTGAAACAGGCTGGATCAAAATGGACCCGGCTTTTCCATACACCGGCCTAAAGCTGGAAACCAGTCAGGCACAGGGGAAAGAGAATCAGGTCGTTCAGCATACAATTGAACAGAAAGATCATTTTGCCACAGAAATGGACCATTTTTCAGAGTGTATTCTGGAAAACAAAATTCCTTTTACACCCGGAGAAGAAGGACTCCAGGATCAGAAAATTATGGAAGCCATTTACCAGTCGGCAAAAGAAGGGAAAGCCATAAAGCTAGCCACTGTCGATAAAAAAGACGCATTTCGCGGACCAGAGCCTAAGGAGAGCTGATTTACGGGTAGCTGCGCGATTAAAACAGAAACATTTCAGATAGCATTTCATACGGTTCATACATCGAACGATGCGATTCATGCAAGGGTAATTAGCAGAAAGGGAAGGCATCGATCATCTTTGTACCATCAACCACAAACAACACACCATACTAATGAACCGGCTCGCCGGAGCGAACGAATCTGGTAAAAACGAACCGCCCTTTCCGGCACCATTTCATTGAAACAGGCGGCCCGGTAATTGGATAGGTTAGCCACAGTACGTATCGGATACGCGTTCGCTAATCAATTTTCTTATACAAAAAAGCCTTCCGTCTTTTTCGACAGAGGGCTTTTTGTTTATCGAATCGTGGGACGCCTTTGATTTTTAGCTGATTTACAGGAAGTTCGCACTGCATCGACTAGACGAAGGATGCAGTTGATGAATCGGTTTGGAAACGAACGTACATGAAATCGGGTAACCTGTATCTGCATTTATTACTTGTCTCTCTAGCTTTGTCTTGTATGACGCAACAAAAAGAAGAAAATCTAACCCAACAGATTGATAAAGAACTCGCTACTATCGACTCGTTACTACGTAATGAAACGTTTGCTAATGAAATAGCGGAGGCTCAGAACAGAGCGTATTACGTTGGTGTGGGTGAAACGCCCATGCCTTTATTATCGCCCGGCGAGGATACGGCAACTGTAAACGTTAAGCTAAAAGATGAAAAAATAGCGACGAATCTGGCAGGATTTTACGCGCTGGAATGCGGTCTCGGAGCCGTTTGTGCACAAACGAATCAGAAACCAACCGACTTTTTGCAGACCCTCGTAGACAACAAAGCGGACTCCACAACTGTCTTGTTGCTAAACCGGTTTGCTAACGCTACGTGGAAAGCGAGTCAGCCTTTCCGGGGGCTTGCGCGGATCAAACGTCCGATTTTCTGCATAGCCAGCTTACTACCGGAGGATGAAGCCAGGAAAGATTATGATCAGATTCGGGCAGCTGCTGCTACGTTACTGACTATGATGCAGTCGGTACGTAACGATACAGCCGAAGATCAATTTAGAAAACTGCGGAGCCTGTTGCAGGATGAGCAATTGGCCGCCGATATCGCCCGCTTTCAGGAGGCTGCCTATTACGCTGCCCAGCAAAAACCAGCTCCACCTTTTCTTACTTCCGAAGATGAGCAGGCAATCGTAACTAAATCCGTTAAAGAACAGAAAGTAGCTACCAACGTAGCAGGTTTTTATGCGCTCGAATGCGGTTTGAACTATCTGGTCACAACGCAACATAAACTGCCGTCCACTCTTCTGAAAGCTGTTTCATCTGACTCTATCAGTCAGAAAGAGAAGCAGTTGTTTTGCCGCTTTGCCAACGCTATGTGGAAAGCGGGACAACCGTTTCGTGGCCTGAACCGTATTACCCGCGCTACGTTTGCACCGTTCTATTTCCTCTCCGAAGCTGACATAGAAAAAGATTGGGTACAGATTAAAGCTGCGGCTGGCGAGGTGTTGAAAACCCTATAAAATCAACCAGTTTTTCTTTTCCAAAGGTTCGCTCATCAACAGGTTGTTAAGCGCGTTCTGATTAGGCTGAAAAGCATAACGAGTCGTATTGCAAAGTCGACCCTACACCAGTACTTCCAGCGCCATTTTAAGCCGTTTCACTACGTCATAAGACTCCTGAGCTTTGCTCCCTCCCATGCCCAGAGCATCCATCAGGAATTCAAAATTCTCGATCTCGACCTGATGCTGTCCTTGTGTGCCTACTACTTGCCAGACATTCTTAAATTCAGCCAGAATCTGATCTTCTGTAATCGTCGTGTCGCCCAGCAGGCGTTTGCACAACAGGAGCGTTGCCACAGCAACCCAGTCCCAGTATTCTTTCTCTTCCTGCGATTTCTGGCGGACACTTCCCAGTTCATCATCAAGGTATTTATAAGCTTCTTCGGTTGTCGGCAACTTTATATCTTCTCCTTTTGGCGCTTTTCCCCAGGCTCGACTACCAGCGATTACCAGCGCATTCTCGATAGACAGCCAGTTGACTAAAGGATAGAATTTCGCTTTGTTGTCGGGCATTTCATAGGCGGTTCGATAAAAGAAAGCCGAGCCAGCGTAAGCTTTCTGCTTCTCATCGATTTTGGCTTTATGTTTATCGCTTTCGCCTTCCGATTTGTCTAACTCGTTACGGATGATCATTCCCAGCCGTTTATACGTACTGGCCAATATGTTTGTTCGCTCTGCCGTTACGCCAAACTGGTTCAGTGCTTCCAGATCTTCGGCTGCCTTCCTAATGCCTGCAATGGCCTGAGTGATAAATTCGGGGTTAGTGCTTCCCTTTTGTTTTATCTGTAATACGTACCATTTAACTTTTGTATTGCAGTACTTTTCAGTAGCCGAAAAAGAGAAGGAAGCCCGTTCTTCCTTCCAAAGCTCATCAAATTTCGCTACGGCCTGTTCGTACTTGTTCAAGGCACAATAAAGCAGAGCCTGCAGTTCGGTAGTTCGCGCGCTTTTGATACCTGCCTGAAGAAGTGCTTTGTCGATAGCATCCATTGTTTGCCCAACAGCTTCCGGGTCATGGCCTCCTGCGTCTACTCGTCGTAGCAGATTACTCAATTCAATTTCAGCCTCTTCCGGGATGATGAAACTGTAAGCTTCTTTTGTTTTGCGAGTTTCATTCGAGAGTTTATAGAATGGATCTCCGTAGCACTGATACGCCCCCCAGGTGTTGTTCCGTAGTCCGTATTTCTCAAATACAGCTTTGCGTGCCCGCTTGATCGATTCGCCGAAATTGTAATTCTCGAACAGGCTCTCATAAAATCGTTCGGCAAAGTCGAGGGCCGCACTGTCGTTAACCGCCCAGCCAGCCACCACCACCGCTTTCACGCCAATTTCGATCAATTGTGTACCGATATTGGCCGCCAGCCGAAACCGGCTTCGGCTAAAGCGTTCGGCAGTTCCATCGTTCTGTCCTAAGTAGCAGCAATTGACAAACACGAGTTCCGGTACATTGCTCATTTGGTCGATGTGCGATGGGGTCAGAAAAGCGTTCGGGCCGATGAGCATACCTGTCGGCTGATTTGGGTCGCTGTTAAAGACCCCATGTCCGGCCAGATGTACCACTTTGTAATCTTTACTGAACAGGTTGAGCATGATCTGCTCTGCCGTTGCTTTCAGCAGCGAGGTAACCTGAAAATCCTGCGTGCCGAATAAGCTGGCTACTTTCTGACCTTCTTCAAAAGCCGCTTTAAGCTGAATAGCCGGATTCTTCAGATCAGGGTCGCCTACCACGAAAGCCGTACGTTCGACTACGGGATTGATGTTAATACGAAAATCGCCTGTAGCCAGTTGACGAATCATACCCGCATTAACGCTCAGTGGGCGTGCATTGGCTACATTATCCTGCAACAGTTCCCAGGGAAAAGCCGCCGTGTACTTATCCAGAATCCAGTTAATATTGCTCTGACGTTTTACCTGATCCTTAAAATCATTCGGGATCATCAGCTCAAAGATGGCTTTTGCCCGCTCCGCCGACCAGTCACCTTTTCGGGAGATTTCTTCCAGCATGTTGGTGAGCGTATCATTGAGTGTTTTGAGTGGGCGTTCTTCAACGCGGGCGGCATCAGTGGAGATCGTAAACTGTAAACTGCGCCGTTGTTCTTTACTACCCTCTTCGCTGGCAGGTCGGCTTACGGTGATGCGGGTCCACCACTCGGCTGTGTCATCAACTGGTAGCCGTTCGCGCCAGCCGATAAGCTGCTTAATTTTGTTGCCACTCCTGAAAATATTAAGCGACCGGCTTTCTTCTTTCTCGATAGACCCAATGGCTTTTACGCAGGCCAGCGCCCTATCTTTGTAGAGTTCAACAAACTCGATAATGTCTATAACTTTAGGCGATGCATACACCTGCCGCACTTTGGCGTTGGCGTTCTGCACTCCCTGAATGATAGCCCGGATCGAATTTTCGACGCGCAGCCCACCGTAGCCCGATCCGATCAGTAGGGCCGATATTCCGATACGTTGCGAAACCTGGTCTTTGCTACCAAGATTGTCATACCGGCTGTTTAAATTGACTAAATAGTTGGTAGCACCGTGTTCGATGGCGCTGGTAAGTCGGAATTCGGTCAGCGACCCCTGCTGTCCCAGGCCAATAATAATTGCTCCCTGAAACCCTGTCGCGCTTCCGGAGCTGACCGTTTTGCTAGTACCAAACGCGCCCGGATATTGCCCCAACCGATGCCGACGACTCAATTCACCTTTTAGCGCCAAGTCAATCACTTTTTCGGCGGAAAGAATACCATCTTTTTCAAAATGTCCGGCCATAATCGGGTACAGCGCGTACTTCAGATCGCCGTTACTGACTGATACATTAATCGGTACGTTACTGGCCGAAAACCGATTGTCGGAACCTAACCCCATCAGCGTTTTTTCAACCCCGTCCGGCGATGTATCGAAGTCGAAAACGGCACGAGCTTTAAATTCTTTCTCCAGACTACGTAACGCCGGTCGGGTTCGTTTAAGCTGAGTAGTGGCACCTGTAGCCAGAATGTCTGTAATGGCTCCAAACAACTTCGGATCGTTGGCCAGTTCGCCGTGCGGTACGTCGGAATAGTAGACAGTATCCTGATTAAGAATCGCCTGTGGAATGCCGCTCTCCCAGGTTACGCTCTCGTCGCCTTCTTTCGTAGCCAGGAATTCCAGTGCAGGCCGTTTACCCGTCCTGTTGATCCGATATCCGCTTATGGTCTGCTGGTTTTGGCGCGATTGTCCGGCGATATAGATCGCATTACGGTAGGCGCGTTCCTGAGGTTCTTTCTGGTTTTCATCCTGGTCAAACTCCAGCGCTTTTCCCCGATAATCCGCGAATTTCACTAACAGCTCCTGCGTGGGTATGGGCCATTTTCCGTCGCCATAAGCATCGCGCATATCCTCCCAGGTGCTGCTTTTGGCAAAATCATTATCACTATCGGGTTTATTGTCTTTTTCAGTCGTTAGCGGTAACAGACTCAGTATGCCAGGGAATTGAGAGAATACCGTCAGCAACTCTTTCCGAGAGTTGCTGATGTCGATAAGATCCAGCGTATTGATCAGCGAATCCAGCCCGAAAAGAACGTAAGGGATGCGGAATGAACCTTTCAGGGGCGAGCCTAGAAAAATCAACCGGAAGTTACTACTGGCATTCAGTTTCTCCCAGGTTTTGGGATGATTAATAATAAAATCACGAATCAATACCCCACCCATCGAATGCCCAATGAGCTTAACCGGCTGCTGAAACTCCATCAACTCGGCCAGTTTTCGGTCCAGCGCTTCGGCGTTTAGGGCCATGTCTTTTCGCCAATCGAACGGGAAGGTTACTACGTCATAATCACGAGCGAGAAATTCGGTCAGTTTCCTGTATGAGCTCCCTACCAGGGCGTCAGCCCGAACGTTTTTGTTATTATCATCACTGTAGAGTAAATGTGTCAGTCCGCCATTGATGAAACTCAGGAAGTTAATCCAGACCAGATTGTCACTCACCGTTAGCGTACTGCCCATAATACCAGGCAACAGCACTACAATTGGTTTCTTTCCGGACACCTTGTCGCGGAATACGCGGCCACCCGGTAAACCGAGGTCGATATTACGGACTTCTTCTTTCGTAAAATCCCTGATTTCCAGCTTTGTAAAACTAGGAATAGGCTTACCGCCGGGCGTACTTAAGGCCTGAAACAGCGCGTTTCGTGTCGTATCATTCTTAAAATAGTTAAAGTGGCTCACCTCGGCCCCTTCATCAAAAAAGAATTGTACTTTGCCCGGTGCCCGTTTAGCCCCGTTGTACATCGAGCGCGTATCGACTACGAAATCATTGTCGCCCCAGAAGAACAGATTCGCCAATACTACTTTAATAGCCGACCAGCGCTTACTTAGTTTGGCATCGCCCGATATGACCACTAAAGGCGTATTAATCAGTACGTCTGGATTGGCGTTGTTGAGCATCTGATTGAATACCGACTGCGGATTCTGCATCTCCAGTCCCGGTAGTACCGATGCGTCGCTTTTGCTTTCAATCAGAGCCGTAACCAACTCCTTGAAAGCCATATAGGCCGGATTGGCGGCCTGCGCCGTTGCCAGACCAATCAGATTAAAAATAACGTTAAAATAAATATCCAGCCGACTCGATGCCAACGTAGTACCACTGGCCGTACAGGCCACCCGGATGAACTTCTCGATGGTAATCGTTTTCCCGACAATCGCCTTATCAATCTCCTCAATCAGGTTGAGTTCGTCCTGTCGCTTCTGCCGGCTGAGATAGTTCTTCTCCTTGGCCGAAAAACCACGTAACGTCGGGTCTTCGACACAGTAGCGGTTCAGGATGTCGCCCACCAATCCCCCGCGTGAATGGCTGACGAGAGTTAGGGTAGCTTTTTGCGGTAGCAGATTAACCAGGTCACGGACATTTTCCAGCGGGCTTTTGGTGAGCGTTTCGTGTTCAAAGGCTAGTACGTTGCTGGGGAAGGTTTGCGTTATGTAAGTCCATAACTGAGTGCCCTTCAGTTCGCCAAACGAACCCGTATTATGCGAGGTAGGATCGTCTGAAAATCCCGTTGTAGACGAGGCCGTACCGTGTAGAAACAGAATATATTTGCCGTCTGGCTCGAATGTCGATTTTCCGCGGAAGTCTCTTGTGTCTGTAAATTCAAATTTACTGCCGGTGTAAGCGAACCGATACAGGCCCGATCGTCCCTGCAACTGCTTTTTCTCAAAGTCTTCAGCCAGTTTATGAACCAGTGGCGACAGCACCTTTTTCTTGGTAAAAATTTTCACCATTTTGAGTACCACCTTCACCAGTTCACCACTCCGGCCCGGTTCGCTAACAGCCACCTCCGTAGGAATATCGACAACATCCTCTCCCACTTCGGCGCTACGTACCTGTGCCAGAGTACCCGGAAAAATCTCTTCGATCGTCGTATGATCGCCGATCCAGGTCGTGTTGTCATCATAGGTAAACTCCACAACTTTGGTGTCGTCCAATTTGATTGTCGGGCGGCTTTCGGGCTCTCCGCGCATGGCAGCGCCGATTACGTAGACCTCGTCAAGCGTTAGGTTTGCGGTCTGTTCGTTTTTTGCAGCTACCTCCTCATCTTTGAGTTGGTGGCCGTTGACTCTAATGGTTAAGGCTTTCATGCAGAAGAAGGGTGAAGGACGTAGTACTTGCTGAAGCATCAGGGATGTTACGTCCAGAGCCAATGAATCGCACGCGAAATGTGCAGTAAGTACGCGAAATGGATGCTACATTGGTCTACTGATACTGAGTGATTTAGCGAACGGTCGGTTATTTCCAGAAACTGGCAAGCACGACAAAGAGAGCACGTAGTAAGAAATCAGAAAAACTGATCTTTTACTGTAACGTAGCACATCCTAACTTAAGTAACTATCACCCATAACGTAACAGCTTATGCGCCGTTTTGCCAGGCTTATCCTTTTCGCTTTTTTACTGCCTGCCTCCGGCTTTGCCCAGCAATCGGCACCAATGAAATTGTGGTTCAAACAACCGGCTGATGCTTCCGTACCTGATGGTTCTAATGGCTGGCAGAATAATCCGGCCTGGCTCCATGCCTTGCCCGTTGGTAATGGCTTTATGGGCGCTATGGTATTTGGCGACGTTCATCGGGAACGTATTCAGCTTAATGATAAAACCCTCTGGAGCGGTAGTCCTGCCGACAATGACAATCCTGTTGCAGCCGCTTCGCTCCAGCAGATCCGCGACCTGCTGTTTGCCAATAAATTTAAAGAAGCCACTGAGCTTACCAACAAAACACAGATTTGTAAAGGGGCTGGCTCAGGCAACGGCAATGGCGCTTCTGTACCCTTCGGCTGCTTTCAAACGCTGGGAGATTTGTGGCTGGATTTCGGCAGGAAAGCGCCCTACAAAAATTACTACCGCGACCTGAACGTAATGAATGGAATCGCGTCTGTTCGCTACGAACAGGATGGCGTTCGCTATACGCGGGAAGTTTTCGCCAGTTACCCCGACAAAGCTATTATTGTACACCTCGCAGCCTCTCAGCCAAAAGCCCTTTCGTTTACACTTTCACTTGATCGTCCGGAACGCTTTACAACCACAGCCGACCGGAGCCAACTGACAATGACTGGGGCGCTCAACAATGGCACTGGCGGAGATGGTATGATGTATAAAGTACACGTAACACCGATTATAAAGGGTGGTACGTTAACCTCGCAAGGCAACAGACTGGTGATTTCGAACGCTACCGACGTAACACTGCTCATTACGTCAGCAACCAACTACCGCCTACATTATCCAGACTATCTAAACGCCGATTATGAGAAACAGCTAAAAAAGACAACAGATGCGGTAACGCGAACGCCATACGTAACGCTTCGGCAAAGGCACGTAGCAGATTTCTCATCGCTCATGAACCGTGTTACGTTACAGCTTAGTGCCCAGTCAAACGATACGCTGCCTACTGATGAACACCTCGCAACGCTTGCCCGTACGCATAATGCCCCACACTTATACGCGCTGTATTTTCAGTATGGACGGTATCTGCTTGTTTCCTCGTCACGTCCCGGCAGCTTACCAGCCAATCTGCAGGGCGTCTGGGCCAATGAATTACAAACGCCCTGGAATGGCGATTATCATACCGACGTAAACGTACAGATGAATTACTGGCCTGCTGAAGTAACGAATCTTTCCGAACTTCATATGCCGCTAATTGATCTGATCACTTCCCTGAAAGAACCAGGCTCCAGAACGGCTAGTGTGCAATACAACGCGAACGGCTGGGTCATGCACCCGATTACGAATGTCTGGGGCTATACGTCACCAGGCGAACAGGCGAGCTGGGGTATGCATGTGGGTGCCAGCGCCTGGCTGAGTCAGCATTTGTGGGAACACTACGCATTTACGCTGAACAAACCCTATTTGTCGAAGGTACTTCCCTTATTACAATCTGCTTCAGAGTTTTATCTGAACTGGTTGGTAAAACATCCAGCCACTAATCAGTACGTATCAGGACCAGCCGTTTCACCTGAAAATACGTTTATCGCTCCCGATGGCAGTAAAAGTCAGATCAGCATGGGACCGGCGCACGACCATCAGGTGATTTACAATCTGTTTACCAATACGCTGGCTGCGGCTCATGAACTCGGAATTACCAATCCGACCCTTACGAAAATTGAAGCCATTCGTGCGCAACTTCCTCCACCGACGATTGGAACGGATGGGCGCCTGATGGAATGGCTCCAGGAATTTAAGGAAACAGAATCCACGCACCGGCACGTATCACATTTGTTTGCCTTGTATCCTGGTGATCAGATAACGTACCACAAAACGCCGGTTTTAGGGCAGGCAGCCCGCCAATCGCTGGAGGCACGGGGCGACGGAGGCAACGGCTGGTCGCTAGCCTGGAAAATCAGCTTCTGGGCTCGATTGCACGACGGAGATCGGGCGCTTAAACTGCTCAATAATCTCCTTCAGCCGATTGATACGCAAAGTCCATCAGGGAAATCATTGGGTGGTTCTTACGCGAATTTGTTCTGCGTGTGTCCACCTTTTCAGATCGACGGAAATTTTGGCGGCACGGCGGCCATTGCCGAAATGCTGTTGCAAAGCCACGGGGGTCAGATTGAATTATTGCCTGCCCTTCCCACCAACTGGAAAGAAGGTGAGGTAAAAGGTTTATGTGCACGTGGCGGATTCGATATCAGCATGAAATGGAAAGCCGGTAAACTAGTCTCGGGCTTCCTTTTGTCGAAAGTTGGCGGGAAATGTGCCGTTACGTATGCTGGCAGAGCAGTCACACTGACTACCGTAAAAGGAAAGCAATACAGTTTAAACGAGTTGCTGAAGTAATACTAACTAGTTCTTCCTCATACGTTTTCGACGATGAGAATCATCACATTTTACCAACTATAACGGGCGATCCATTCATCAAATCGCCCGTTGTGACGCTTTTCAGCGGCTGTTTATCAGCCTATGAGGCAGCAAAGCAGCCATTACTGTTTTGGCTTCATCAGCTTGCGTTTAAAAAAATCGGCCGTTGCCGCACTCATTTTCAGCGCGTTGGCGTGTTTCATCCAGTGATGTGTATCATCGACAATAACAAGTGTTTCCATCGGTATGCCCTGCTTCGTTAGCCGCTGGACCAGATCCGTACTCTGGCTAAACCGTACGTTCCGGTCATCATCACCATGAATGATCAGCACGGGCGATGTCCAGGTTTTTACCGACGAAATTGGCGACGATTCGTAAACCACTTTATTGGCCTGTTCCAGGTCAGGTATTTTTTCAGCCCGATCAGCCTGGGCACCACCGTAGCGTTGCTGGCTCCAGTCGTGTACGCCATGAATATCAACGCCAGCCGCGAAGAGTTTTGAGTCGCGGGCGAGCGCAAGAGCGGTCAGATAACCACCGTACGAACCACCGTAAATTCCGATTTTAGCAGCATCGACCTGGGGTTGTTCCGATAGCCAGACAGCTGCTGCCCGAACGTCCTGATATTCGGATGCACCCGAAGCTCCGCCTTTAGCTGGTTGGTGAAACTCGTATCCGTACCCAATGCCTAAGCGATAATTGACCGACAAAACAACGAAGCCCTGACTAGCCAGATACTGATTCAACGCATATGAATTAGCGTAATAATCGGAGTAGTTCCAGCCCAGAAGCATCTGACGCGGAGGGCCGCCATGCACATAAATCAGAGCTGGTTTTTTGGCAGCGCCCCCAGCCGGCTCAAAAAGCTGTCCATGAACCGTCATGCCATCCGGCGCTTTAAACGTAACCTGCTTTGGGGTCACCAACTGGTTTGTGGGAAAATTGGCAGGCACAAGGTTCTGGCTCAGAATTTTAGGCGTCCCCTTTGAAAAAGCCATCACCGCTGGCAACGGTGGTCGCTGAGCCGTAGCACTGATCATCGCTATTGTGGAGCCCTCACCCGTAACTACGGGCATCCATTCGAGGCCATTGCCGGGCGTGAGTACTTCCATCGCGGCTTTATCAACCGGTACCCGTACTACGTGTCGGCGGTCAATGTCCTGCTTATCCGACCCCGTATTTCCACTAAAAACCAGCCATTTTCGGTCGTGACTTAACGTAATGTGCTCGGCCATAAACGAACCCGGCGTGAGTAATAACGGCGTTCCACCGGACGTAGCCATCGAATACAGGTGTGGCCACCCATCCTGATACGACAGAAAAACAATACGTTCGTTAGCGGTCCAATGCAGGTTAAATCCGCCGTGCGTTGTCGGTACGGAACCCGCCAGCGTTTTGGGCGCTTCCCAGAGTTGTGTCGCTGCGCCCGATGCTACGTCGGCGGTCCAGATGCTCCAGGGGCGATGTCGGCGCACCAGTAACGAGTCGGGAGCACCACCACTACCGGGTGTGCGCACAAACACAATGCGCGTACCATCCGGCGACCAGCGTGGCGATTTATCATTTGCGAAGGAAGGGGCAATCCAGGTAATGGGCGTTGTTTCGTTCGTGAAAACACCAACAAATGAATGATCTTTCCGGTCGCAGATAAACGCCAGTTTTGAACCATCCGGCGACCATTCGAGCGAACTGTTAGTGCCGCGAGCGGTGAATAATGCTTTAGCGGCTGACGACCCATTGACGGGCACCGACCAAACCTGTCCGCTTTTTACAAACGCTACGTTATCGCTTTTGGGCGAAATAACCGGCGCGTCGCCTTCAGCTAGTTTTTTTCCTTCGCCACCGGCAAACGGAAAACACCAGATTGTTACGTTCAGCGGTACAGCGCTGGAATTGGTATTGATGGGTAGTTCATCGTCCCAGTTGGCACCATGGTCGCCCCCGCGCACGAAAACAACCCATTTTCCATCGGCAGAAATCGAGAGACTACTGATCTCCTGACCTTCATCCGTATCGAAACTAGTCAGTTTTCTGGGCGTAAAGTCAGGTCCCTGCGCTACGTACACATTTCGTTTTCCCTGCTCATCAAATGCCCACGCAATGCGCGAACCCTGCGCCGAGCTGGTAAGTTCGGTTGGAAAAGGGTAGCTTTTAACCGCTTCCAGTGAGAACGTTTGCGATTGTACGGAAGTTGTTCGGGTGAGAAGTAAGCCTATAGTCAGACAAAGGAACGTAACCGTTTTCATGTGCTATGAAATGAGGATTGAGACTTCACTATCCAGCGAGTCGGCACCCTCAAATAAGCACTTTATTTTTTATTCTAATGGATAGAAGGGATAAAGTTCTACACATCAGCAATATTGTAATATAACGTAGTAAACGATTTGTTTTTCTCGATTGACTTTAAGGGCTTCCATGCTATCAACAACCCTATTCGCCCGGACCAAATGCTACTCTTTCTTTCGTAAATAAACATTGTTGCTAATCGACTCCAGCCGCACATTAGGACCTCCACCGTTAACGGTTCCTTCCAGCAGATAACCGACCATTGGATTCTTTTGCTTCTTCGAGGTGAATGCAATGTCAAGGTCCGAGTAAACCTCTCCGGTGATAGTTTGCATCGCCAGATTTGCCCCTTTCGACTTGGGCCAGGTCATATCTACGTAGCCGCTGATGGTTTTCGCAAAAACGGGAGCCGTTCCACCCTGAATGTCGATATTACCGCTGATCGTTTCGATTTTCAGCTGCGCCTGCCGGGGCACAAATACCTGATAATTAATATTGCTACAAACGCTGTATCCCTTTCCATCGCGATTGACGTTCATCGAGTAATTGCGTTTGGGGCAATCTTCGTCTTTACCCTGCTTGATAAGTTCTTGATCGAAGTCGGTTTTAAGACTAACTTCTTTATCCGTTGAACCGGTCGCTACGGTCAGCGCATCATTCAGTTTGCCACCGTTGATTGTAACCGAAATACGTACCGATACGTTGGGCTGATCCCAATACCGTACCCGGATGCTATCGGCAAATTTCAGGTTTAGATTAACCAACTGGCCAGCCGTAACAGGCAGTGATTTTTCAATGATTTTCTGCGAAAAAGCCGGGCGAATGAGCAGGCCAAGCAGAAGTAGGAATAAAATCTTTTTCATGGTACCAGACAGAAATAAGGGGTCTATTTTTGTTTACGGATATAGATGTTGCTATTGATGGTCTTGAGTTGCATCTCTACGCCACCACCGTTGGTCGATCCATCGATGTTACGTCCACCGCCTACCTTGGCCAGCCCATCTTTTGAATTTTTCATGCCAAGATCAAAGTCCGTATACATCTCCCCGCCTACTGACCGGAGTTTCAGATTTGCTTTGGCGTTGGCAGGTAAGGTAATGTCGATGGGACCGTTGATGGTAGAAATAGCAGTTGGTTTTTCCTGACTCAGACTGGAGTAAACAATGTTTACTTCGCCGTTGATGGTGTTGGCGACGACGGGACCGGTTACGTTGTTGAGATCAATCGCAGAGTTGTTTGTGCGGATTTCCAGATCACCATCCATGTTGCTTATGGTGATGTTTGAGCCATGCCAGTTCGTTTCCTGATAGAGAATCGCTACTTTTCGAGGTAGTTTAATCGTGTATGTAATTTGTTTACGGGCCGCTTTTTCGATTTTCAGTCCACCGCTTTCGGGCGTTACGGCCAGACCGATGCTGGAATTATCGACAGCCGTATTGTAAATTGGTTTTAGTCCCTTGGCTCGTTCCGGTGCCGCTTCGTAGCCCGTCGACGCCTGAATAATAACCTCATCGCTATTGTGGCCTTCGATTTTGAGTTGGGCAGCGTCCATCTCAATCGTTACTTTCCTATCTTTCGAATTCGTTAGTTTGGTTTTGTATTCCTGCGCATTGGCCGTAGCGAAACACCACGCCAGACCAACGCCTAGCATCAATAACGTTTTCATATATAAACTTGAATTAATTGGTGGTTTTTACTGAATTGTACCGCTCGTTTACGACGGCGATTTTTCATTGTGAGCCAGCTGGTTTGCTCCTTCTTCTGCCTTTAGGCGTACTACATCCAGTGCCTGCTGATTTTGCGCCAGACGCTGCATTTCCGCAACAGCTCGTTTCTCTTTAATGGCGACCAGAACTTCGATGAGCGTGATCTGAACGTTTGGATCGGTTTGAATTTTCAGCGACTGAATCAATCCATCACGCACCGTTGGCTCACTCTCGAAACGTGCCAGCGCCTGACAGGCAGCTAGTCGTACATTTACGTTTGCATCGAAGTTCAAGGTATTGAGCAACAGTTGGGTAATCTCCTGGTCGGCTTGTGTAAGTTCATAGCTTTGATTAACGGCCTGAATACGTTCGCTGGCCGATGTTTTAGGCTGTTGCTCAAACGCCAGCACTTTTTTTATCTCGATCGCGGGTGCTACGTTACCTGACGCTACGTTAGTTTCGGTATTTGGTATAGAACGCCACTGGTCATACAGCAAGCCCCCGGCAAAGCCAATAATCAGGAGCACAACGCTGGCCGCCAGACGCATACTCCACGCTGTCAGGCTAATGACCCGGCCCCGCTCCGGCGCATTTAATTTGTTGGCCAACTGATTGATCGACGCGGCCGATGGGTGCTGATTCCGAACGTTGGCGAAGTAGCGAAACTGCTCAGCGTGATGCTGTAAGTGAGTCGGAATTTCCGCTTGCTGAAAGAAATTGCGCAATTGCTTTTCTTCAGCCAATGATGTTTCGCCCTCGTAATACTTTCCCAGTAGCTTTTCAATGTCCTGCTTCATAATCGTTGGCTTTTACGTAATTATCCCGCAGCCGTTGTCTCGCCCGCGACAGAATCACCCGAATATTATTGACGCTAAGGCCGGTTATCTGCTCGATTTCCTCAAACGAATACTCCTCAACGTCGCGCAAATGAAGAATCAATTTTTGCTGGTCAGGCATCGTGTCAATCAGATTACGGATTAAGTCGGCACTGTCCGCAAATTCCAGTTGCTGATAAGGTGAAAAGCCCTCAGCCTGCACACTCAGCATATCGGCTTCGTCAGCCATTTTCCGCTTACTGTGCGCTTTCAGCTTATCCAGACAGAGATTTTTAGTCATCTGAACGGCGAGTGCTTCTACGCTGTGATACGCATCCAACTGCTGCCGATTGGTCCAGAGCCTGAGCAATACGTCCTGCAGGGCATCTTCCGCTTCTTCACGATTTCGAAGAAACAGTTGAGCCAGCCGGAAAAGGCGTCCCTGCACGGGCAGTATGCGTTGCTTGAAGGCTTGTAGATCCATTTCAGTGACAAAGACGACTGAAATCAGAAAACATTACAGGCGAATGGAAAATATTTTTGAGAAAGAAATGCTACGTCCCGATAGGGTGTGATGGTTGAGGATAACAGTAAAGCGGATAAGTACGACCCCTTCGGAGTCAAATGTTTATAGAAACCGCTTTCGTACTATAAACATTTGACCCCGGAGGGGTCGTATCGTCATCAGCCTCTTACGATTTCGAAAGAACTTACACCTTCCGAATTAAATCCAGCAGCTTACGGTCTAGTTTGTGGCCGTGCCAATCTTCATAGGCGATATCAGTACGTCCAGAATCCAGGATACCAAACGAACCGACAAACTCCCAGAGGGCAAAGCCAATACCGTGGCTGGTCAGAATGTCCAGTACGTCGCTAAACCAGGCCAGAAATACAGTATGGGGCGTCTTGTTCCAGCAGCCGCACTCGCCACAATGCACACCTACGCCTTTATTGACCAGATCAATCCAGGGTTGATAGAAGGTTTCGAGCATGGCGCGGCTCAGGTATTTATCGCCAACCTGTCCCGGCCATTTGGGTTCGGGAAGATTGTCCGGATCTTTATTAGCCCAGGGTGCTTTGTAGTGTGAAATAATGCCCGGATTATAACCCCGACAACTCTGTGCAATGTTCAGATCAGCAATCTCCGGGATGACTGAGCTACCCGTATTGTTACCATCGGCAATGATTAGATGTTTCGGATTTTCTTTCCAGATAGCGCTTGATGCAGCCTGCGCCACTTTACGATACGTAGCGCCCGGTACAGTACTGTGTTTGGAATGCTGATCGTTCATGTCGGCCCGCATACTGGGCTCATTGAGCAGATCAAAACTAATTTTCTGTGATGATACGTTCTTATATCCTTTGGCCCACATGTTCCAGTGAAAGCAGAACGCATCGAGTGCCGCCTGATCGGTCCAAAGATTATAAGGTTCGTGAAAACCCGCATTCACGCAGTAGCCCGGTGCGCGGTGCAGATTCAGACTAACGTGCAGGTTATATTTATGGGCCGTCGCGACCAATGCATCAATCCGATCAACTGCCTGCTGATCAATCTGATATACTTCTTCGGGCGTGATATTACGACTCCGATCAAATTTCAGATAAGCCGGATATGCCATCGGTATTCGGACAAAATCGAACCCCCAATCCTGCATCCATTTAAAATAATCCTCTTTTGTGGCCGGGCGGCTACTCGCTGGATCGGGCGAGAAGAAATCCAGCAGATTGAATCCCTTCCATTTCGGCAGTTTGTTTTTGGCTGTTGTCTGCAGCTGTGACGTAGCGAACAGACCCGTTCCGGTGGTACTGAGTGCCGCAGTAAGCAGTCCTGTATTTTGAATAAACGTTCTCCGTTGCATGACAAATAGAGCGACCGAAATGACTAATCTACTCGCTCAGCAGAGAATTGCAATAGCCTTAGCTCAACTTCACCGTTAGTACCTCGTGCGCTAGTTGCCACTGACCGTTACGTTTCCGCCAGATGCGCAGATAAGCCTGCCGGGTTTGCCGGTACGTAGCATAGCCATAACAAAAGCCCAGATCGCCCGAAGGAGACGTAACGGTTCGCAAAGGCAGATAATCGACCTGCTGCGTCGACGTTTCAGCTGCGCGTTTCGCGGCTG
Source organism: Spirosoma sp. (assembly GCF_048594605.1). Taxonomy (GTDB): domain Bacteria; phylum Bacteroidota; class Bacteroidia; order Cytophagales; family Spirosomataceae; genus Spirosoma. The sequence goes on along the minus strand of NZ_JBMDWV010000364.1, from coordinate 42,525 downwards.
TTCCCTCGTAACGCTCGTAGCCTTCACGTAATAAGCGTATTGAATCACTGGCTGGCAGAACAGTCCGGTAAGCATCGCGTAGGTTTTGAGTGCGGGCAATCTGGGCGAAACTCACTTCTTTCTGCATTAGCTCCCGGTTTGCAACGGACGTATCGAGAATAGTAATGGATTTAGTCGCGAACTGAGTTGGCGGATTTAGCTCTGGCGCGGGTTGTGTGAGCTTGTTATGCGTACAACCGAAGTCAATTAACACTTTCCAGTGCCCAGCGGCATTTTTATGCCAGATACTCGTAAACTGTCCCTGCGCTACGGGGTCATCGTCAAGTGTGCGTGGCCTAAGTTCAAAGGGCCCGGTGGTGTAGCCGAACGTACCTGACAGCGCCATTTCGGCATAGTTAGGTCGCCAGCTAAGTTTTCCGGGTCCATCAGGCAGACGTTCATACGTAGCTTTACCCGGCCGAAACTCATTGCCGATATAGACAACGGATTGTTGTTCATCAAGATTTTCAACGAACGCATGGCGAATACCTTTTTCAATACCGGCCTTAGCAAAGCTGCGCTCGGCAGTTACCAATGCTTCGTAATCGGCCTGAACGGTACGGGTTTGTTTTTGGGGCAGATTCGCCCATAAATGAAAAATAGTCAGAAAAACGGGGAAGTTCATAGGCCTGTTTGATTGATGTGCAGACCAAAACTAGAATTCTGCCACTTTTCCTGCCAACGATGCGCAGTTCAACTGAGTAATTAAACGGCTGAATTAGATAAAATTAGCATCGAGTTATTCAGAGCAGGAACAAGTTTACTTCTGAGAAATTGGACGCAAACTTGCGCGATGTTTGTTCAGTAGCGAATTGTTGGCCATTAACGTAATGATATGCTGCTGGGTTTCCGCCGGAAGAGTAGGCGTCCGGCTAATGATATCAACACCTTCGGGCGTAAAAAGCGTTTTCGAAAACCAGATAACCGCCCATTGCCCGGCAGGATCAATGAGCACTACTTTCCACTTACTACGTACTACACTTAGTATACCCTTTCCGCGCCAGACAAAAGCCGCCGAATCTGACTCATCCTGATAATCGAAGCCTGTCAGGGTTTTGACTTTACCAGCCTTCCGATACCTGACCTCGTCGAGCAATACGTTGACACCCGCCTTTTTATCCGTAATTGAATAGGTAAACGTCGGGTTTGTTTTATCACCTTTCAGCCACATCGGAAAATTACTGCTGCAAATGAACCAGGTTCCAATCAGAGTATGAATAAAGGGCGTCATGCGTAGCGACAAAAAGCATTTTACAGTAAACTACGTATCACAGCCAGAGTTTCGGCGGGTACAAACGATTTATGAAGACAATCAACAAGGTGCGACTGGCTACAATGAGCGTTGATCTACTCGTTACCGATCCATTACGATGCCATCAAAGCCTTCCAGTTTGGGAAGCGTAAATTGCGCAAAGCCCTCCTTCCAGCTGAACGGAATGGACTGACCGGTAACCATCGAGAACAGTTTAGCAGGCTTAAAATCAGAGCGAACGTTGAACGTTAGGTTATAAACCGGTAAGGGCGGGAAATACGTATTGCCACTAAATCCGGTTAGGTTCACCAGATGAAGAATCTGACCGTCGGAAAGTCTTTTGTTCGTGTTCGACGGTACGTTCTTTTGATAGTCCTGCAGGATTACCTCAACCCGATCGGGTGCGTTGGTTTGAATGGTTTGCGTAGCTTTGGGATAAATCAGGTCGATGGCATCCAGCAGCAGGTTTTTGTGTTCCTGATACCCATGCATGTAATACAATTTCCCCAGGTTCTCGGGTAAAATAATGGCTTTACTACGCGCATGTTGTTTCAGTCCCATTGCGTAATAACCAATTGGGTCATGTCCGCCAATGATTTCCGGCGGACCGGGTCGCCCTTTGTCCAGTATAGGCAGAAATTGTCTGTCGGTGGCGGTCAGGTCATACAGTCCCAGGTTAAATTTCCAGAAAAGCATTTTCTGTTTTCGGAATCGTTTGAAGACCGTCTTATCATCTGGATTCAGGTAAAATCCAGCACCGTCATGATCCCTTTTAACGATCTTAGCCCCGAACAACTGAAGCAGCGTTTCAGGGCTATCGAACAGCGTCCGGTTGGTCGCAATCAGATTTGTTCCCTGTTCACTGGCTTGCTTCATTACACGTATAGCATCCTTACTCAGATACGTAATTTCAGGTAAAATCAGGAGCTTGTATTTTTTCAGTTGCTCAGACAGATTGGCAATCTGCGCATCTTCAATTACGTCGAATGGAATATGCGCTTCCTTGAGCATAAGCTGAATTCCACGGTACTCCTGCATCGGTTCGCCACTGGGCCAGGAACCAGGCGCAATTAACCCTACGTTCGCGACGGATTTGTACCGACCAAAATAAGGCTCGTGCTTTTTATGGTGCGCGTAGATTTTCCGGATCACATCATAATTGCGTTCATCTTCGTACCCGCGCATATCACCCATCATACTCATATCGAGGCCCGAACCGTTGGCAATGTTTTCATAAAGCCGAATCGCCACTTCTTCAGGTTCTATGGCGTTATAGCGCGACTGAAACGAAATCTGCTGAATGCTGGCGTTGCTGATAATATGATCCGGGAATGAATGAACCGCATTGTTCACGTTGTCAGAGGCCGTATAAGGCCAGTACGGCAACGTAGTGTTCGACTGCGATTCATGCCGGATAATATCAACGTATTTATCCATGTACGTACAGATAGCAATCTGATCGCTTTTCGATTTAACCAGCTCGTGCAATCGCTTCGACCAATCTTCAACGGTTGCTTTTTTAAATTCGAGGTACTTCTGAAAAACCGGATCGGCTTTGTTTTCCTCGGTTGGTAACGTCAGACCGTTGCTGTAGTCGGCGAAGCGCTTTTTATCGTATTCATTCTGATCAATACCGTGATATTTTCCTTCGTAAGGGTTGTTGACCTGATACCCCGGCATGTTCAGAAAAATACCATCAACAGGAAATTTGGCAATTACTTCTTCAATAATCCGAAAGGCTTTGTCCTGAACGTAGGGCGCATTGATCGACACTACGTACATGTTGGTATTGATGATTCGCTCACCCTTTGGCGATACGTAGCACCAGTCGGGATGGGCTTTAAAAATGCTCTCATGCACACGACTGAAATCAAACCGGACGATAACCCGAATCCCGTTTGCGTGACATTTCCTGACAACATCACTCAGCGTGTTTGGCTTCATGTACGGGTTTGTATACTGAAAGTCGAGTAGGGTCGGATAAAAAGCCATAATGCCGCCCGCATTGATCAGCAACGTATTGGCCGAACAGGATTTCAGATCGGCCAGTAACGAATCGGCGTTCAACGTAGCCGCTTCATAATCGGGCAGGTTCGTTTGAATGATACGTAAATTATTCGCTTTCCACCACGGCTTTGCGTCCCTCGGATTGTTAATTGAAACTGCTTTTTGCGCTAGACAGATTTGCGGGAGAAAGGCAATTAATAGGATAGAAAAAAAGCAATAGATTTTCATGAGGACGTAGTGAAAAGCTACGCAGTATACCTATTATTTCGTTGAACTGGACGTTTCGTTGTCCAATTCCTTAATTTGATAAGCCACCGCATTGGCACCCGGCTCCGCATCCAGATGAACCCATTGGGCATAATAACGGGTAAAACTTGCCCCATAATAAAAAATCAGGGCAGAGTAAAAAACGAACAAAAGAATCAGCATGATAGCCCCCGATGTTCCATACAAAGAGCTGACAGAACTATTGATCAACAGGCGATTCAGGATTGCTTCCCCCAATTCGACCAACAGAGCTGTAACCAGGGCTCCTACTCCAACGGCCTGCCAATGAATGCGGATATCGGGCAGGTATTTAAAAACGATTGCGAACCAGATGGTTAATGTAGCAACTGATAACATATGCTGACCTGCATTCCCTGACCAATCGTCAATACCTGAAAACAACTGTTCGTTTAAGGGCGCTAACGTCCGGCTTATCGTTAGCGAAGCCATAAATAGAAAGCCCGAAAATACGATAATAGCCAAAGCCACCAGTTTATCGAGGGCAACGTGCCACACATGCCGGTCGATAGAAGGTTTCACGCTCCATAGTTGATTCAGCGAATTTTTGATAATCGCAAACAACGTAGTAGAAGCCAGCAACAAAACAAAAATATTGAGAACGGTTAGCAACGTACTGGATCGACGTTGCTGTAAATGCTGGGATATATCCTGTATTTGCCGGGCGCTCTGATAACCTAATACGTCGGCCATTTTGCGAAAAAGCTGCCAGCTTACCCGATCGTTGCTACTCAGCAGATTACCATACAACTGACTCAGGATGATGAGAATAGACGGCAGCGCAAAAAAGCTAAAGAAAGCCGTTGCAGCCGCCATCCGGATCGGGTCGTTCGCTTTCAGATTAGCAAACGCCTGGGCTGCCAGCCGAAATACAGGAACAACTTTTTTCACAATTCGTCAGGTTGAAGTCATCCTGACTAACGATTTGTGAAACAACATGGTTTATAATTTGCAGCTAACGGGTCCTTCTGAAAACTCAGATATGAACCCTGGTTCAGCACTACTTTAAACTAAAGTCAATCGGTAGGTTGTAACGGGCGTTAACCGCTTTACCACCTTGTTTAGCCGGTATCCAGATGGGCATATTTTCGACCAGACGTATCGCTTCTTCGTCTGTCCCTAATCCAAGACTATTATAAAGTTTTACGTCCTCGATACGGCCTTCGCTGGTTACAACAAAGTTGACCACTATGCGTCCCTCCAGTTTAGCCTTGCGGGCTGCTTTGGGGTACTGAAGGTTTTTTTTCAGATAATCGGCGAGCTTATCCATTCCTCCGGGAAACTGAGGGGGTTCATCCGCATTGGTAACGAGCGACTGGTCAGGTTTTGCGGGTGAATAGTTCTGTATTTGAATCGGCGAGCAAAGCGCGCTGAGCAGGAGTAAGGATAGTAATGAATTAGACACTAGAATGCGTTTTTCAAGAATAATATTATTCTTAAGACAATTTATTAAACGATCTAATGATTTAAATAAATTTATTCTTGGATTTAGTATATATTCATATAAAACTAATTACTACGTAACTTGGATAGTGAGTAGTCATTTCTCCGCCAGATTAGTCATTGTAATAAATGAGCAAGGCACGCCGTAAAGCCCATAACCATTTGTTGACAAATTCACTCTGGTTTGGCTGGCTGAGCTATTCGTCAACTAATAAAACGTCCGTCGGGAATGGTGTTCGCGAATCGGGAGAACGTAGCATAAGCGAAGACCGCCTGATGGTCTACAATCGGTAAGGCTCTACTGCTGTCGGGCAAATTCGCTCAAGGTCGTAGTTGGTTTGCCTAATACGGTCCAGGTTCGTTCCGCTTCGAAGCGCTCAGGATAGTTGTTCATCGCTTCGAGAATATGCCCTCCGTAGTTCATCTTCCGATTAAACCTCCCCAGAAATTGCAGTATGCCAACAGGCGCTTTAAGTGTGTACAGCTTCTTTTTAGTATAGTTTTTTATGAATAGATGCGCAGCTTCGTCGTAGGTATGCGCTTCCGGTCCCTGAATAACGTAATCGCGGCTCTCATTGCCCGGAAGCCGAAAATCACGGACAACCTGCTGCCCATAATCCTGTCCGGCAATGAACCATAATTTAATGGACGATGAGCCTCCCAATGCCAGAAGAGGACCTTGTATCTGCATCAGAAAGCTTTCCATGAATGTAGAGGGATAAAAGATGGATACCGAAATACCGGATGCTTTGAGCAGACGTACCGCTTCCTCTTTGATGTCGAATACCCACCAATGAAAACCATCCATATTCTGGTAACGCATCACCAGCGAAGACAGATAGCCAATCCGCTGAATACCGGCTTCTTTTGCCGCAGCAAGTATTGTTTTCATGCCATCCGTTTCTGTATGGAAATCGGTTATTTTTTCATTCTGGCGGACGGATAAATTAAGGTAAAGCATCTGCTGATTCTGCAAACCAGCCAGAATGGTATCTGGCTTTTGCAGATCGGCCTCAATAACCCTGGCCGAGGGAAATAACGTACCAATCTGTTCGGGATGGCGAGCAAGAATTGTAACTGTAAAACCAGCTTTAATCAGTTGTTGCGTAACAGGTTTCCCGATTAGTCCTGTAGCACCGATAACGGCAATATTCATAGCTGTCTGACTAAGGAAGTGCTGTACAAACGTAGTACACGAAAGAAAATCAGCCAAGCGATTCACCCTGCTACGTAGTGAATGGTTAATCAGCCCTTACTACGGATCATTCACCAGTTTATACGGTTGATGTAGCTTTTGTGCGGTTTGATACCAATGCTAATTGAAACCCCTATGATACTCAGCTATTATTGCATCGTTCATTTCTATCCACACCACCTACCCATTGCTTCACCACACCATTCACTCCCTACCCGATGGCTTAATGAATCGCTAAGCCGTCGGGTAGGGAACCTTCCCTCCCGAACCCTGCGATACCTTTTTTATCTTAATCACATCGACCACTGATTTCCTCTGGCATAACGAACAGGCGCTAATCAATAGTAAACAAAAAAGCACAGTTTCCGATACACACATCGTTAAGCCTACCGTTTAGTAACTTAACATAGCCAAGGTTGAATTCTTACTAATTTAGCAGCCGTACAGAATGACTGTTGATTGGTTTGGTATACAACGGGGTCGGCCAATACAAATAGCTTGGCTGATTTTGCTTAACGGCTCACTTGATTGAAGAATTTAGATTTAACCATGTATAAAATCGTCGCAATCACTTGTCTGATTGGGCTGTCATTCTTAGTATCCTGCAGTCAAAATTCCAATGAAAATCCTGCTCCGGCGGGTGGCGTTCTATCAGGAACGGTTCAGCTTTGGGACGATAAAACAAACACGCTGACTGACAATAGCAACGTAGTAGTCACAGTCGATAATCTGGCCAGTACCAGTGCTGTTACTGACGCCAGTGGTAAGTATTCGTTCGCCAGTCTACCCTACGATCTTCATGATTTTACGTTTACGAAAGCTGGCTATGGTACGTACAAACTTTATGGCGTATCGCACAGCAGCAATGCCAACGGTACTACGTTACCGGCCATACAACTAGGTAAGCTCGCTACGACGTCTGTTACGTCGCTTACAGTATCGGGCAGCACGTACAACGGCAGTCCGGGTGTGAGTGTGTTGTATTCCGTTGCTCCAACACCGACAGCCACAAACCGAGCATACGTCCGGTATTTTTTAAGCACCACTGCCGACGTTTCGAACACGAAGTATATGTATGCATCACCGATTTTGTCAGTACTGAATAACAACACAACCGGCGGATTTACGAAAGAGGATCTTTTAACAGCAAGTTTTAAGAGTGGTCAAACAATTTATATCCGCTTGTATGGCGATTCCGTTCAGAGCAACAGCTATACCGATCCTAATGTAGGTGTCCGGGTGTTTCCCAATATTAATACAACTACAGTGCCGGCTATTTCTTTCGTAATGCCTTGATCCATCGTGCTGGCCTCTACGACGCTACGTTATTTCTTCGCTTCTTCCACTTTTTTCGCGATCGGTATCGCTGATACGTCACGCTCGCGTTCGGTTTGCTCGACGTATACGGCATAATCCGCTGGCTCGATTTTAACGCCAAAATGGTTAGCATAGGCCAGTGTAAATTCAGCCCCGAAATACAGAATTGCAGCTGTATAATAAATCCAGGTCAGAATAACGATCAGCGAACCAGCAGCCCCGTAGGTTGAACTGGTGCTGGTTGTTTCGATATACAGGCCAATCAGATAACGACCAAGCATAAAAAGAAGGGCCGTAAAAATAGCCCCCCAGCGTACATCCTTCCAACTGATTTTAGCATCGGGCAGTACCTTGAAAATGACAGCGAATAGAACCGTAATGACTGCTGTACTGACCAAAAAATTAATAGCGCTAATTACATAAACGCCAAGGCCTGGCAAAAAACGGGTTAGTTGATCACTCAGCGCCAATATGACACCATTCACAATTAAGGACACCAGTAGCAGGAAACCCAGACTAATAATTAGTGAGGACGATAATAACCGGTCTTTAAGCAATTTGAGCCAACCACGCTTGGGTTTGGGTTTAACCCGCCATATCATATTTACTGAATCCTGAATTTCGACGAAAATACTGGTGGCACCGACAAGCAGGGTCACAATACCTACAATCAATGCCGTATTGGTTTTTCCTGATAAACCTACACTTTTGATCATATCCTGAACCTGCTTAGCGCCTTCGTTGCCTACCAACCCATTGATTTGGCCAAATATCTGCCCGCGAATGGCTTCTTCTCCAAAGAAAATGCTGGCCAATGAGATAATCAGAACCAGCAATGGAGCCAACGAGAAAATCGTATAATACGCCAGAGCTGCACTTAACTTCAGGCATCGGTCGTCGATAAAGGCGTTAAAAGCGTCTTTTAAGACTACCCAGGCGTTAGCAAAAAAACCTTGCTGGTCGGCCTGCTTTTTAGGGCTGGCAGTTTTCGTTTTCATAGGTATCGAATCGGCGAACAGTCTGTTGTAAAATTGCGCCAGTGTATTTGCCATAAGTCTATTAGCTAAAAGCAATAGCTGCCTGCCAAACTGTAGCTACAGTTTGGCAGGCAGCTTCAGTTACCCTGATAACTAAAACGAAGCCTGGTTGTTACCTAAAATAAGCTAATGAAATAGCCCTTATTCTGGCCTTACTACTTCTAATTCTTTTGTTTAGATAAATCAGCAAGCCATTGTCTGGCAAATACCTGCGCTTCGGCAACGGGCTCTTTGCCAAGTCGGTAAAGGAATTTCCACTCGGCGGGTTTACGCTCATAGACCGGATTGGCAAAAGCCTGTTTACGTCCCATAGGCACTAGCCGGGCCTCGAAATCAACGGACTCGCTCAGCGCAATAAAATCCTCCAGCCGTTTTTTCAGCAGTGGTTTAAAATCAGCGTGTGCGTCGAATTCCGCCTTTTTCCTATGTTCCTCGGCCAATCGCTCCCTGTCCAGCTCAGGCGTAGTGGATTGATTCACGGTTGCCTGCATTTGCTGTTTTAGCCAGGCCAGATACTGCTTCTTAAACTCTACCGCAGGGAGTGCCAGCATTTTTTTAAGACTTGCCACGCGCTGCGCCTGTATCGTTCGCTCGCTGCCTTCGAGCGAAGCAAGTTCCTGCTCCTGCTGGCCTATCTGCGACTGAGCCGCCATTTTTAACATGGCGGGGTCCATATGAGCAAAACCCTGATCCATCGCGGCTAGCTGGGTGCTCATCTGGCCTTTCATTACGTCTTTTTGTGCTTCATTCTCCTGCTTCTTTTTAGCTATACCTTCTTCCGTATAAGCTTCATCATATGGATACGTAGCGCGCAGGTCCTGGAGCCATTCGTTTTTAAAAACCGACGATTCGACGTAAGCCCGGACGGCCTTGCCTAAAGCACGTACCGTAGTAGCGCGAGAACCTTCCGGAATGCGGTGCGCCACCTGTCGCATTGAATGGGTAGCGCTGAAGAAAAACCATTTTTCTTCTTTCAAATTGAGCAGAACATCCTGCCGAATCTTGGGCATTTCGATGCCTAACTCAGTCGTTACGTCGCCGGGATTAGCCGCCATTAACCAGAAGCTGGCACCGATGAGCGTTAGAGCGAATACGTTTTTAATTGATTTCATGGTGTTGATAAAAAGCGGAAAGGGGTGTTAACGATGAATGCAACAAAGTTGGTTTACCCTTGGCCGTTGCGAAAGGATACTTGTCATCAGTTGATAGAAACAATGCTTAAACTGATTCTTTTAACGTAACAGGCTTATCCGCCGACGCTTGCGCTGTGCTTAGCTTTACTATACAGATGTCCCCAGAACCGCTTCAGGTCATCACCGCTACGTTACCATCACCCTATCTGACGTAGTACAAATCCTGTTCAGTAGTGGACAGATACTGTACGATTTCGGACAAGTAGTAATTGCCGAAAAAGCTTCTAATCATGGCTAAAGCTGTTTTATAGTTTTGGCAGGAGATTTGTTTTGCATAATTACAACTAATCATTCCTAGCGATTAAATACTATGCGCAGGTCCTTTTTAGGCGAGTTTGAGGAAATTGTTTTGTTGGTTGTAGCGGCCTGTCCAGCCGAAGCGTATGGCGTTACAATCTGGGAAGACGTTCAGCAGCAAACCGGACGTTCGATTACGATGAGCGCTGTTCACGCTACGTTATACCGGCTCGAAGAGAAAGGATTTCTAACGTCAACGATGGGGGGCGCTACTGCCGAACGAGGTGGCCGTCGCAAACGATTTTTTACGCTGACGGCTTTGGGCGTCCGGGCGTTGAACGACATTCAGGAAGTACGTAGTCGTCTTTGGCAGGCTATTCCGCCGGGCAAATTTCAACTGATGGGTTTTTAAACAGTACTACGTATGAAAACCACTCCTCGAACTCCTGATCCTCCCCGCTGGGCCGACTGGCTCCTGGAAACTTGTCTGAGTCCCCGTCTGCTGGAAGATGTGCAGGGAGATTTACATGAAGTTTTTTATAAGCGTATTGATGAAGTTGGCCTGTCCAAAGCGCGTCGGGAGTATGGCTGGGCCGTTTTGCATTACCTCCGCCCGTACTTTCTCAAGCCGCTTCGACGTAGCGGCAACCGCTACAACTCGGAATATCCCTCTCCGGAATGCCGGACCACATTCTTACTCAATCCAGACATGTTACGTAACTATTTTAAAATTGCCTGGCGCAACATCGCGCACAACAAATCCTTTTCAACAATTAATATTCTCGGACTTGCGCTGGGAATGGCCTGCAGTCTGCTCATCGGCCTTTGGATTCAGGATGAATTCAGGGTAGATGCCTATCATGCCAACGGACCACAGCTTTACAACGTAATGGAGCGTCAGTTTTACGACGGCAAGGTCGATGCCGGTTCCGGAACTCCTGCCTTACTGGCCGATGAACTGAAAAAAGAATTTCCCGAGATTGTCTACGCGGCCAACCTTTCGTGGGAAGAGGAACGAACATTTTTGGTAGGCGATAAATTAAACAAAGAGAAAGGAAGATCCGCCGGAGCCGACTGGTTTAAGATGTTTAGCTTTCCCTTGCTGGCGGGTACTGCCGAAACGGCGCTGAGTGCGCCAACGAATATTGCCATTTCCCAAAAACTGGCCGAAAATTATTTTGGCAGCCCGGAGGCCGCTATGGGGCAAAGCATCCAGATTGATGGTAAAGACGTTTATCAGGTCAGTGCAGTTTTTGAAAATATACCGCAGAACAGCTCAGAAACTTACGATTATCTGCTCAGTTGGCCGGATATACTGAGACGTAACGAATGGCTCAAGGAATGGGGCACAAATGCCGCCGAAACCCGCATTATGCTTCAGACCGACCGCAACGGCGTAATGGCCAACCCCGGTCGTCTGGAAGCCAAGATGAAGTCGTTTCTGAAAATCAAAAATCCAGGCATGGCAAAGCACGGGCTGGACGTTCAGCTTTTCCTGCAACCATACCAGGATGCGTACCTGTATTCTAATTTCAAGAATGGATATCAGGACGGCGGACGTATTGAATATGTCCGGCTGTTTGGCATCGTGGCGGTGTTTATTCTGCTGATTGCCTGCATCAACTTTATGAATCTGGCTACGGCCCGTTCCGTCAAACGAGCCCGCGAAGTGGGCGTTCGAAAAGTGGTTGGGGCTGGACGTAGCTGGCTGATTGGTCAGTTTATCGGTGAAGCGCTGGTGCTGACGGCGCTAGCACTGTTGATAGCCGTTGGGGTTGTGTGGTTGTTGTTACCGACGTTTAATAGCCTGACCGACAAACAGATTACGTTCCGCTTTACCGACGCTACGTTCTGGGGAATACTACTCGGAATGACGCTCACTACGGGCCTGATTGCGGGCAGTTATCCGGCACTTTTCCTGTCGTCGCTCAATCCGATTCGGGTTCTGAAAGGGAGTGTTCGGTTTGGTTCGGGGGCTCGTCTTTTCCGGCAGGGGCTGGTGGTTTTTCAGTTTGCCTTGTCGATGCTGCTGATTATCGGCACGATTATCGTTTATCGACAAATCGATTTTATTCAGACCAAAAACCTGGGTTTCGATCGGGATGGCATGGTGTATCTGTCTTCCGAAGGCGAACTGATCGAGAAGTATGATCTCTTCAAGCAGGAGTTGCTGCGTATGCCTGGTATTCAGTCCGTAACCAAAATGGATGGAACCCCTACTAATGGATTCGGTAGTACGGGCAATGTGCAGTGGCCGGGTAAAGATCCGATGGCGAGCATCTGGTTTCAGTTCTCAACGGTTGACTACGATTTTACAAAGACGTTGAAAGTAAAGGTGACCGGACGCGATTTCTCGAAAGCGTTTGGGGCCGATTCTGCCAATTTCCTCATTAACGAAACCGCTGCCCGACGTATCGGCTACCGCGATCCCATCGGTAAGCCATTAACCATGTGGGGTAAACCCGGAACGATTGTTGGTGTCATTTCCGATTACCATCAAAGCTCCATGCACACGCCCATCGAACCGTTCATTGCCAAACTAGGCAAAGGAAAAAGTATTATCGTTCGTATCCAGCCGGGCCAGGCCAAACAGGCACTGGCAAGCATGGAAACGCTGACGCGGCAGATGAATCCGAAGTTCCCATTTCGCTACCGATTCGCGGATGAAGCCTTTCAGCAATTATACCGTAGCGAAACGATTGTAGGGACGCTAGCTAATTACTTCGCGTTTCTGGCCATTTTCATTTCCTGTCTGGGCTTGTTCGGGCTGGCAGCTTTTATGGCCGAGCAACGTACCAAAGAGATCGGCGTTCGTAAGGTGCTGGGCGCATCGGTAACCAGCGTCGTTACGTTGCTTTCGCAGGATTTCCTTAAGCTAGTGTTCGTCGCTATCGTTATCTCCTCACCCGTTGCCTGGTTTGCTATGAACCGCTGGTTGCAGGATTATGCCTACAAAATTGATATAGAATGGTGGATTTTTGCCCTATCCGGACTGCTGGCCATCGGCATCGCGCTGCTAACAATCAGTTTTCAGAGTATTAAAGCCGCGCTGGTCAATCCGGTAAAATCACTACGTAGTGAATAAATAGCATAGGGCAAAGGGGTTTGGGCATGGGGCTTTTTTACCCTCTGCCCAAACCCCTTTGCCCTACGCCATTAATTATTCCCCTCGCCAGCTTTCTTATCGTCGTTACTGATCCGCTTTTTCTGGCGTTGGTTGCTGTTCATTTTCCCGAATTCGTATTTAAGGTTCAGGCGCCAGCCCCGACGATACAGCGCTACGTCCTGCGTCTGCACGAAATTGGGTCCAACAAAGTCATTACGCCAGTTGATGGTTTCGTTGAACGGGATGTCGTAGCCAAAGCCGATGGTCGCTTTTTTGTTGAGGATTTCCTTTTGCATCACTACGTTGTAGTAACCAAAACCAACATATGTACCCTGCAAACCAACCCGGGCCGAGTTGTAAAAACCGAAAAGCTGCGCTTTGTAGCCTTTGCCAAAATCGATGGTTGAGTTGAGGTTAATCCGGTACATCCAGTCGGCGTTACGTGCCTTTAGCTCCTTGCTTTCCAGTATGTTATAAAACACATTGAGCGAACCGTTTATCGACCATTGCTTGATGATTTTAGTGTTCGCGCTCAGGTTCAGGCCATACGCCGAATTTTGCGCTACGTTCTGAAAAATTTGTCTCAGCACACCCTCATTATCGACCGTATTGACACCTTCGATAGCGTTGTTCGTCTGACGCAGAAAGAAGGACGCGTTGATACTCGTTTGCTTGATCGACACGCTATAATTGGCTTCAACAGAATGAGTTAGCTCGGGGGCCAGATAAGGGTTGCCGCCATACTGATTCTTGGAATCGGCCTGATTGACGTAAGGATTCAGGTAGTAAAACTGCGGACGCTGAATCCGTTGCGAATAATTCAGCCGTATCTTCTGTTCTTTTGGCAAACTCCGCGACAAACTGATACTCGGAATCAGGTTTCCGTACGTATTGTTGAAAGACGACGTACCGTTCAGAAAATTAGCCTGGATAAATGTATGCTCATACCGGGCGCCCAGGTTTATGCCCCACTTTTTCTTTGACGTGCGGTTATACACAACGTAAGCCGCGGCAACCTGCTGGGCATAATCAAATACGTTGGCCAGCGCCGGATTGTCAACAAAGTCGGTCGATCCATCAACGGCGCTGGCTATACGATAATCGCTCAGGATTTGCCGAAAGATCGTTTTGGTGCCCAGTTCGAGCGTGCTCGCGCTATCCAGTGGATTCGTGAAATCCAGTTGAACCGTGCCTTCTTTGTTATTACTGATGTTGAAGCTCTTTTCGCGATAATAAATCGAGTTGTTTCGATTCAGCAGATTAGACCAGTAATCGCTGTCTTCGCCCTCGAACGAATACAGCATCAGAAGCGTGAGCTCTTTTTTAGGCTTTTTGAATAGGCGCGTATAATCCAGATTAACCGTAGCGCCTGACCAGTCGTAGGTGCGGCTCATGTCCCGACGAAAATATTGCCCGACAATACCCCGACGACTTTCTTCAAAGTTGATATCAAAGCCGTTGGTATTGTCTCCATTGTAATAGTTCAGTCCTGCACCAAGCCGATTCAGCGAATCAATGTCCCAATCAGCAGTGAAGGTGCCGTAAAAATTTTGCCCATTGCCCAGTACCCACTGCGTCTGATTCTGATTCGTAATGGTATCGCCCGTCATGAACGAACGTAGCTGTTGCATATATCGCTTGTTTCTCCAGTCGTTATAACCGGCATTCGCAGACAGGCTGATGCTTTTCATTCGGTGGTTCAACGTAGCATTCTGCCAGTTATTCCACTGACCGAAATTAGGGCTGATGGAGCCGTTGGTGCCCTGCAACGTGTTTTTCTTGGTAATGATATTGATGATCCCTGCCGTACCTTCTGCATCGTATTTTGCCGACGGCGACGTAATGACTTCGACCTGCTTGATGATGTCGGCCGGAATTTGCTTCAACGCATCGGAAATGCTACGTGCCACTATGCTGGACGGTTTGTTGTTGATGAGCACTTTAATGTTTGCGCTACCCCGTAACTGTACATTCCCTTCAAGGTCAACGGCTATCGACGGGATTTTCTTCAGTACGTCCGTAGCGTCACCGCCTTTGATACTAATGTCTTTTTCGGCATTGTACACCATCCGGTCAGCCTTTTCTTCGAACAGCGCCTTCTGTTCCGTTACGGTCACTTCGGCTAGTTTCTGAACCGTTTGCGCCAGCCTGATCACGCCAACTTCTACATCCTGCCCCGCCACTACGTTCACTTTGTCTATTGTTTTTGTGGTGTAGCCCACAAACGAAACCTGAATGGCATAATGACCAGCATCGACTTTTTGAAAGGTAAAGCTTCCTTTGGCATCCGCCGTTACGCCGTGGATCGGTTTGCCTTCTTTGAGAAGCGCCACCGTTGCAAATTCGACAGGTTTGTTCGCGGTCGAATCGAGCAGCAGACCAGAAATTTTGGCGTTTTGAGCCAACAAAAGGCCGGTACTCGACGCGAACGCCAGTATAACAAGTAGTAAAGATTTCATAGGATTGGCTGGTTAGCGCCAGCGTGTGTTGGGTAGATATTTTGATTTATGTGGTGCATTAATGACGCCAGTTGCGGAGAAACGTTGCACACTTTTCTGCAAAAGATTAAAAATGAATTAAGCGGAAGCTCGAATGACGAACGTCTGATACATTATCGGCAGAAGGAAACGCATTATTGGGTGCGAAAAATTGTCCCTCACCGGACAGGAGATGTCCATTTACGGACAGGAACACTCTCTCGTATCGTAGAAAGATGCCCTTTACTGAGCACCTGAGCCTTATTATGTATCTGGCCGCAGATTTGTACGATAAAATGTAAACTAATCAGTCGATCTCATGCGACGAACGTATTTAGGCGAGTTTGAAGAAGTGGTTTTAATGATGGTTGCCATTCTGGATGGAGAAGGCTACGGCGTTACGATCAGTCAGGCGCTGGAAGAGCACACGGGCCGAATTGTTACGTTCGGTACGGTTCATAACACGCTGATCCGCCTGGAGGAGAAAGGGTTTGTGCGATCTGAACTGGGTGGTGCCACCGCCGAACGCGGTGGCCGACGCAAGCGACTGTTTCGGATTACAGCCCTGGGAAATCGGTCACTTCAGGAAATTCAGCAGCTTCGTCAGGAGCTCTGGCAACTGATGCCACCTAATACGCTTCGACTTGGTGGTATATGAATGGCAAAGGGCATAGGGCAAAACGCCTACCGCACCCCAACTCGTTTTTCCCTGTCTCATGCCCTTATCCCTCTGCCCCACACCCATGAATCCACCGCGCTTTGCTCACTGGCTACTCACCAAACTCCACCCCACCGATACACTGGAAGAGGTGGAAGGCGACCTCGACGAACTCTATACGTACTGGTTAAAACGTAGCGGTAAAACGCAGGCTACACTGCGGTATCTGCTCAACGTAGTGTCAGTACTGCCGCCTTTTGTGCGCCGACGAAAACGGGAATATAATAATGACCCAACCTCTTCAACCCTTAGCCCTGTTATGATCCGGAATTATTTCAACATCGCCATCCGTACCTTATTGCGAAATAAGCTTTATACTACGCTGAACGTAGCAGGTTTAGCCTTTGGACTCACCTGTTTTTTATTGATTTGGCTGTATATTTTTGACGAACTCACATTTGATCAACAGCACAGAAACGCTGGCCGGATATACCGAGTCATTGAGCACAAAAGCGAAAAAGGAGAAGAGACCACCGTTGCTGCCGCCAGCTACAAGCTGGCCGAGGAATCAAAGAAAATGATTCCGGAAGTAGAAAACATTACCCGACTTCAACGCGCGGGACGAGCCAATCTTATTAATCCTGAAAACCCGGTAAATTTCCAGGAAACGGTTACCGTTGCCGACGAAAACTTTTTACAGATTTTCGATTTCCCTTTGCTATCCGGCGATAAGCAGATTGCCTTGCAGGAGCCGAATTCTATCATCATTACCGAAGATCTGGCGATGCGGCTCTTTGGGCAGACGGCTGTTTTGGGGAGAACGCTGGAATTCAGCCACATGGAAAATTCTCCTCTGAAGATTACAGCCGTCCTGAAAAATCATCCCGGCAATTCAAGTTTCAATTTTAATTCAATCGTTTCTGAAGCTTCTCTCCGGAATACAGATTACTATCAGCAGGCAGTGTCAACTGACTGGACATCAGCCAATTTCAGCGTCTACACATTGGTAAAGCCGAATGCCGACCCGGAATCAGTTGCAGCCAAGATAAATCAGATTGTTCATAGCCATACCAAACCCGAAACGGGCACAACGTTCAGCTACAGTCTTCAGCCCTTGAACGACATGCATCTGCATTCTGAAGGTATCATTGATGGTGCTCGTAACGCCAATGTAGAGGCCATTCCGCAGGGAAACCCAGTCTACATTACTATTTTTTCCTTCATAGCCATTTTTGTACTAAGCATTGCGGGCATCAATTACATGAATTTAGCGACCGCACGAGCGTCTAATCGCACCAAAGAAATTGGCGTCCGTAAGTCAATCGGTGCAGTACGTAGTAATCTGGTTTATCAGTTCCTGTTCGAAGCGCTTTTAGTGACCAGCCTTGCTTTTGTTCTGGGGGTGATTTTTGTCAATATTCTGTTGCCCTTCTTCAACCAGTTCACTGGGAAACAGCTTTCGCTGAGCTTTAGCACTAACTACCGGATCTGGGTCGGAGTCGGAGCCGCCACCGTATTGATTGGGTTATTATCCGGTAGCTATCCGGCTTTTCTACTATCGGGATTTAAGCCCGTTTCCTTGCTGAAAGGCATGAGAATTAATCCCGGAGGCAGCCTGAGTTTACGAAAAGGCCTGGTGGTTTTTCAGTTTGCCATCGCTACCGTTCTCATTATCGGCACCATCGTACTGTATCGGCAAGTTCAATTTATGAGCACAACCGATTTAGGGTTCAATAAAGATTTACTCGTGGTTATTGATGTCAATACGGGTAAGGCAAGAAGCGGTTCCGAGACTATCAAAGCCGAAATGAGTAAAATTCCTACCGTGAAAACTATTTCGGTTACCTCCCGCGTGCCAGGCGAATGGAAAACGTATCGGACAGTTAAAATCAACAATCAGGGTAATGGCGATGATCAGAAAGTCGCTTACTTTTTCGGTGCTGATAAAGACTTTTTGAAAACATTCGAAGTAGACCTGGTAAAAGGGCGGAATTTTAACAACCTGACGGATTCAACGGCCGTATTGCTGAACGAAACGGCGGCCAAACTGCTCAACATTACCGAACCGTCTGACCAGCTGGTTGAAATACCTGCTGCGTCGTGGGGTGGTGGTTTTCAGCCGCTTAATGAAAAAAATAGCCCGTTTACAGCCCGGGTGGTTGGCATTGTCAAGGATTTCCATTTTCAGTCATTACGTACTAAAATAGAACCTCTGGTGCTCGCTTATAGCTACAACCCGATCCAACCCGTTGATTATTACACGGCCCGCATTGACGCCAGGAACATACCCGCTACGCTGGAACAGTTAAAAGCACCTTTGGTCAGGGCCGATAAAGATGAGCCCTTTGAGTACCATTTTCTCGATGAACAACTGGCCTTGTTTTATCTCGAAGATGAACGTCGACAAACCCTGTTAATCTGGGTTGCGCTGGCTACTGTTTTCATCGCCTGCCTGGGCCTTTTTGGGTTGGCCACGTATTCGGCCGAACAACGTATCAAAGAAATTGGCGTTCGGAAAGTATTGGGAGCCAGTGTAATGAATCTGACATTTTTGCTTTCGATGGACTTTTTAAAGCTGGTCTTGATTGCCAATTGCCTTGCTTTTCCGATTGCCTGGTGGGCTACCGGCCAATGGTTGCAGGAATATGCCTATCACATTAACTTAAGTTGGTGGATGTTTGCTTTGGCGGGCGTGCTTGCTGTTGGCATTGCGTTACTCACAGTCAGTTTTCAAAGCATTAAAGCCGCGTTGATGAATCCGATTAAATCGCTACGTAGCGAATGAGCTACCAGCGCCGACCGGTTGTATTCATTTGGCTCCAAAGACATTAAAAACATAAGGCGATGTCGTTTTTAAAAAGACATCGGAATGGTCCCTGCTGCTATAGTTTTGTGTCAGGCGGTGTACATTCTTAGCTTTGATTAATGGACGAACTTTTCACCTACTTGCGACAGTTTGGGTACCTTGACTCTCGACAACAGGAACTGATTGCGGCTAAGGCCAAACGCAGGACCATTGCTAAAGGAGCTTACTTTGCAGAAGCAGGAAAAATTTCCACTCAGATAGGATACGTAACGGACGGAATTTTCAGAGTTTGTTACTACGACAAACTAGGCGACAGTTTCACCCGGTACTTTATTTACGAAAATAGATTCATTGTCGATATGAACAGTTTTCGCGATGAAATTCCATCAGCTGAGTACATTGAAGCCATCACAGATTGTCAGATTCTGACCTTCTCCAAAGACGACTTTACTCAGCTTTCTGCACTCATTCCCGAATGGCACGATATATTCGTTAAAATCACGGCCTACGTGCTGGAGAATAAGCTGAAGTTTACCAGCAATATGCTGGTGCAGGACGCCCAAAAAAGATACCTGAATTTTCTTGATCATTACCCAGGACTGGCCAATCGTGTCCCGCTCAATATGCTGGCTTCTTATCTGGGCATCACTCCATCCTCATTGAGTCGGATACGAAAAAACATTCTCTAACGTCTTTCTTGCCAATTGGCAATTGCGTTTACATCCACACCCCTCAATTTTGCCTCATCATAAAAATACAGACAGATGAAATCTACAAATCTTTTCAGGCAGATTGAGTTCATCAAGGAAGTGGATAAGCTCAAATACATTCTTCGCAAGACGAAGCTATTGAATAGTGATCGAAACGAGAATGATGCAGAACATAGCTGGCATTTGGCCTTGATGGCAGTGGTTTTAGCCGAGCATGCCAATTTTCCGGTTGATTTACTCAGGGTTATTAAGATGCTTCTGATCCATGATATTGTCGAGATAGATGCCGGTGACACTTTCATTTATGACACCCAGAAAAGCCACACCAATACGGAAGAAGAAAGAAAAGCGGCTAAACGAATCTTTGGGTTATTACCTGATCATCAAGCCAGTGAGTTGACCGCCATTTGGGAAGAGTTTGAAGAAGGACAAACCAACGAAGCAAAGTTTGCCCGAGCCATGGATCGCTTGGAACCTCTGCTCCAGAATACGTCGAATAATGGCGGTACCTGGAATGAGTTCGGCGTGAATTATGAAAAGGTGTACGCAAAAAAACAAGTGATCGCACAGGGTTCTGACCAAATCTGGCGCTACGCTGAACAGCTAATCAATGATAGTGTTGAAAAAGGCATCCTGAAGAAGTAAAGTATGCAGGGAAAGTATAAATAGCGTTACGTGTTCTTCCGATTTATATACCTGCATCAGATGAAATTACTTACTACGTGTATAGCCCTCGTTACGTTGATAGCAGTTGGCAGTTGGTCACTCCAGGCGCAACCTGTTTCCATACAGATTACGAAGCGCTATCTGAACCTGCCTGTAGCACAAGCTCAAAACAGAGGAACCATGACGTTCAGGTTACAGGACAAACCCGAACGTTCGTTCAAGATTCGGCTAGCGGCAGATAAACCCGATTACTGGGTGTTTTGCGACATGAAAGCCCTTCAGGGCAAGAGCATCACAATCAGCTATGACGGCAATGTAGCTGGCTTAAGTAAAATCTATCAGGCAGATAACATTGCTGGGCAGGATTCAATCTATAGCGAGAAAAATAGGCCACAATACCACTTTTCTACCCGTCGGGGCTGGATCAATGACCCGAATGGCATGATCTTCTACGAAGGCGAATACCATCTGTTTTATCAGCATAATCCGTACGAACGCGAATGGGAAAACATGTCGTGGGGGCATGCCGTCAGTAAGGATATGATTCATTGGGAGGAGTTGCCCACGGCTCTTTCTCCCGATAGTATGGGCACCATGTTTTCCGGATCTACCATCATTGATTATGACAACACGGCTGACTTTAACCGGGGAAATGTACCTGCTATGGTCGCTTTTTTTACCGTCGACAGTCCCGAAAAACAGGTTCAGTGCATGGCGTATAGCCTGGATAAAGGCCGTACCTGGACAAAATATGCTAAGAATCCGCTGATCGACTCAAAAGCGAAGTGGAACAGCAAAGACACGCGCGATCCCCGCGTATTCTGGTACAAACCTTCCCAACATTGGGTGATGGTTCTGAACGAACGGGATGGTCATTCGATCTACACGTCTAAGAATCTGAAAGAATGGACGTATCAAAGCCATTTGACGGGTTTCTGGGAATGCCCCGACTTATTCGAGTTGCCCATTGATGGCGATAAGAACCGTACCAAATGGGTCATCTACGGGGCTTCTGCTACGTATATGACGGGCGCGTTCGACGGCAAAACCTTCACTCCCGAATCTGGCAAGCATTATTATACAACGGGCAGTATTTATGCGGCTCAAACCTTCGCCAATATGCCTGAAAGCGATCCACGACGTATTCAGATTGGGTGGGGACGTATTGCACAACCCGGAATGCCGTTTAACAACATGATGCTGCTTCCAACCGAACTTCAGCTACGTAACACCAAAAACGGTTTGCGCCTGACCAGTACGCCCGTGGCCGAATCCAAGCAACTCTTCGATCGGATCGGGCAATGGTCGTCGCTATCTAGTACCGAAGCCAACGAAAAGTTAAAATCCGTGCCTTCTCTGGATCGGTTCCGGCTGAAAACAACTCTTAAATTATCGCACGCTACCAGTGCAGGACTTTCCCTTTCCGGTCAGCGAATACTGGATTATGACATGAATAGCAACCTGGTTAACGGCGTTTTTTACTCGCCCGAAGACATGACCAGTATGGAAATTACAGCCGATATCTATGTAGATCGGACTTCGATTGAGGTGTTTATCGACGGGGGTGCTTACTCGTATTCGCTTGAACGGAAACCCGTATCGACAAGCAAAGAAGGACTTCAGTTCTGGGGCAATCGTATCGACGTCAAAAACCTTGAACTCTACACAGCCAAATCCATCTGGAAATAAATACTGTCAATTCTTGGTTTAAGCAACGGATAATACATTGGAGCTGATCAGGCTATAAAATCTCTCCCGCGTCGGGACGACAATTATACATTCATTTTTAACAGAATTACCAGCCAAAATAAAACCTTGGACAGCTTCAATAAATAAAGCCAGACGACGCGAAGTCACCTGGCTTTTTTAGATCGCTTCGTAGAACGGTTATTATCGAAAATCAGGTGCCTTTCACAGCATCCCCGTCTATCAGCGACTTAATGTATGTATAACCTGGCTAATTCGGAATTGTTTACCGACTGCTGAAAAATTTCAAAAATTTTTCAGCAAGTATCACCCCATAAGAATAGAATCCACTGACTGGCTGACTACTACGTTCAAAAATTGGCGAGACGCGTAGAAAAAAAGTTGCAAAAGACAAAACGTAAAAAGGTTACGTTTTGTGGGTCATACTATTGCAGAACATCCCTGCAAACGGTAAACAACTCATAACTATGTCGCTACGTAAACTTATTGCCAGTCAAGACATTGAGGGCATCAGACAGGCTCTTGAGCAGAATCCTGCACTTGCGAACGAAGGCCTTCCCTACGATGACCACAACACTGCAAAAGCACATCCGCTTCACCGCATTTGCGACGATGTATTCAGCAAAATTTACTCAGACGACGAGGCCGTCGAGTTGGCAACACTGCTGCTGGAACACGGGGCTAACGTCGATGGGTATGAACTGGTCAAAAATCAGGATACGCCCCTATTGGCAGCTGCCAGTTTATACGCCGAAAACGTAGGCATTTTATACGCAAACAGAGGGGCCACGATCAATCATCCCGGCTGTTATGGTGGGACGGCTCTGCACTGGGCTGCGTGGACAGGGCAGGATAAACTGGTGAAGCGGCTCATCGAAGCGGGTGCCGACATCCACAGACGATGTACTACGTTCGAAGGTACGCCACTCCTGTGGGCGGTGCATGGTAGTAAACAGGGTGGACCGGAGAACAGCCGAAATCAGATCGCCTGCGTACAACTGTTATTAGCTGCCGGTGCCGATAAAAACACACCCAATAAAGAAGGAACTCCCCCCATCGACTTTCTGGACAAGGAAGATAACGAACTGCGGGCGCTGCTGAGCTAAACCTGTAATCGAGCATTTACCATCGTTAGCAGTAAAGCAGTTTCTCATTTAATGAGTCGCCATCATCACTTCGTAAAATCCTCCTAAATCTAAACAAAATGGTTGAGAACTATAAAATCGAAATTAAATGGGCAATCCTCTTTTCAATTATGGTTTTGCTCTGGATGATTCTGGAAAAAATTAGCGGTCTCCACGGGAAATATATCGACTATCATTTATACCTGACTAATCTGTTTGCCATTCCTGCCATCTGGTTTATCGCTTTGGCGCTAAAGGATAAAAAGAACAATTTCTTCGGTGGCAAAATGACCTACAAACAAGGTCTGATTTCAGGTATTATTTTATCTGTATTGATTGCACTGCTTAGCCCAATAACGCAATGGATTACGTCATACCTGATTACGCCCGACTATTTCCCGAATGTGATTAAGCGATCGGTTGAAATCGGCTATTACAAAACAACCGCTGAAGCTGAAGCAAATTTCAACTACAGAAATTATGCAATTCAGGGGGCAATCGGTTCGCTGATAATGGGCGTTGCTACAACCGCAATCGCTATGCTTTTTATTCGCACAAAACCAGCTACAGTCTCTTGATAAGCAAGCACTTATACATCTTCATTTTGACGTCAGTTTTTCGAATTTTCAACTTAACTATGAACATATATGGCTACTACAAACACGTATTTACATTTTGACGGAAATTGCGAAGAGGCATTTAATTTTTATAAATCCGTATTCGATGGAGAATTTAATTACGTAGGTCGATATGAGGAAGTGCCTGAGAGCGACGACTATAAAGTCCCTGAAAAGGACAAAAACAAAATAATGCACGTATCGTTACCCATCGGCGAATCCATTCTGATGGGAAGTGACAACCTCGAAGCGTACGGAAATTCTTTTGTAAAGGGCGACAATTTTTCAGTCTCGATTACTGCCGAAACGAAAGAAGAAGCGGATAGAATTTTCAATAGTCTGTCTGTAAATGGCCAGGTCACCATGCCGATGAACGACACGTTTTGGGGCGACTATTTTGGAATGTTAGTCGATAAGTTTGGCATACAATGGATGATGAGTTATAATGAGAATCAACAATAGAAACTGTTTATATTTTTCTCACAATTGAGTATTTTTTATTATTCTGACGACAGTAGTAAAGTTGAGATTCCTACTGTCGTCAGAATAACAAATCTGCCTTGGTTTTACCCAGGATTAATAGATCACAACTGCTTCATCTTAGTTCTTGAATAGTTTTCACCAGCAAAATTTGTCAACAAAAATAACGTCGATTATTAACGTAATGAACGTCTGTGCTTATGAAACTAATCCCGTTGTTCAAGTGTCGAAATATGCCCGAAGCCATTACGTTCTATACGACGATTCTCGACTTTACACTTAAATATCCGCACGCATCGGCCAGCGATTGGGTAGTGAACCTGGTCAATGGCGTGGCTGAACTTCAGCTCACTACGCTGGAAAGCGATACGTTATTTGGCAACGTAGCGAATGTGCGGGTTCTCGATGTCGATACGTTGTTTCGCTACTACGTTGCACGAGGACTGGATGCATCAGGACGGGAGAATTCTCCTGTACATCATGACCCTGTCGATCAGACGTGGGGCATGCGGGAATTTTACGTAACAGACCCTAGCGGCAATACGCTACGATTCGGTCAGCCGATTGTCAATACGTAGCAGCAATCTACTGGCTTGTAGGGTAGTTGGGAATATTTTTGCCGAGGTAGATATGTCGTTCCGTTTTGTACATATTACCAACATCTTTAAGCTTCAGAATACCGCTACCGCCCCGATTATCAAGTTTCTGCTGTTTCTCTGGCGTCAGTAATGGGTCATCGTCAAACACGTATTCGTCGATGTAATACTCCGGCAGGCCAGGTTCTTTAATTGTTACATGAATATGCGCCGGGTCCGAATGACCGGGGTACGGTGCCGGACGTAACGTAACGAATTTGTACTCGCCTTTTTCGTTTGTACGCATCCAGCCGCGAATGGAACCGTGTCGTTTCTCCCAGCCTTTAGCGTCCGCTTTTGTCGTATAGTGCCCGGTCTGGTCGGTGTGATACACGTAGATGATTACGTTTGGGGCGGGCGTTTTTCCATCGGCTTTATAAACGACGCCATTTATTCCCAGTGGCTTCTTGCCGTCCCACGTAGCGTCGGGGAGTTTGACGACGGCTTCCAGTTTGTTGAATGGAACCGGACTTTCGTGAATAGCCTCACAGCCTTCGCAGGGGCCGCCAACTTTTTTATCCTGCCCGAAGCTTATTAACGTAACAAACAACGTAGCAACCAGCAGTTTGACTTGTTGGGTTTTCATCATGAATAGGTTTGATGGTGTTTTCGGAAATCCTGGACAAAGCAACTACGGACAAATTTCATCGCAAAAAATAGTAGACCAACATCCTGAAAAGTAGACGAATAGCAAGCGTTGTTTTCGTTCATCTACTTTTTTGGGTGTTGCTCTATATAATTTTCAGGGTGTTTTTCTTTTGTGTTCATTTACATCGAATTACAAATCAGAAAACACCATGGATTTTCTGGATCGCCGACTAAAAATACCCTTAACAAACCGTACAACTACGGTTAAATATGCCCTCGTTCACACAGCATATTGGGTGCTTATTACCGGATTTTTCCTTTACGAAAAACGCTACCTGCTCTATAAGGCCGGTCTACCATATTTTGCAGCCTGTGTAATCATCCGGGTGGTGTTGCTGATTGCCATTGCCTACCTGAACATCCACTATTTTCTGCCACGTTATCTGCTTACTGGTCGCTATTGGCGGTATTTTAGCTTAGTGATTCTTTCTATTCTGGGTTATTTATTCGTTCAGACAGTTTACGACTTTGTCATTTATGGCTTTATCATTGCTCCCACGCGAAACCGCGATTGGGTAGAAACGCTGTCGTACAATTTTTTCAGTACGCTGTGGTATCTCGGTCTGATGGTGCCGCTGAAATTGAGCATCGACTGGTACGAGCAGCAACGCACTCTTCAGAAAATTGCCGTCGAAAAGTTACAGGCGGAGGTCAACTTTCTACGTTCACAGGTGAACCCGCATTTTCTGTTCAATATCCTGAATAACCTCTATGCCTTGACGCTCAAAAAGTCAGATCTCGCTCCCGATATGGTGCTGAAACTATCGGAAATGATGGAGTATATGCTTTACGACAGCGACGACGCCAAAGTGCCACTCGAAAAAGAAATCGGTTATTTACAGAATTACATTGAACTGGAAAAAATACGCTGCGGTGACCAGTCGGATATTGCTTTAAAAATCAATGGGAAGCCCAACGGTCAGGAAATTGCTCCGCTATTGCTGCTGCCCCTGGTTGAGAATGCATTTAAACATGGCGTCGGCAGGCAATCGGAAAATTCGTGGCTGCACGGTACGCTGACTCTAAACTCGACAGCGATCGAAATGACCGTCGAAAACAATAAACCCGCCAGCGCAACAGAAGCTCCGAAAGGAGGCATTGGACTAACCAATTTGCGAAAACGACTGGAGTTACTGTACCCCGGACGCTACAGCCTTCAGACCGAAGAGCGCAGCGATACGTATCGAGCCGCGTTGTCTATTCAATTCGCTGATTGATATGATTTAGATATTGCCTAAAAACAAAAACTAACAGCTGATGAAAACCCTCAAAATCAGTACGTTCCTGTTGCTGGCAACTTGTTTTATTCAGGCCAGCCGCGTTTCGCCCGACCCGGTAACATTTGTAGGAAGTACACCCTGTGATATGATTCCGAGAAACATGCTTTCGATTCCAATCAATGCTGATTGTGAATTCATCAAATGGAATCTGGCGCTACGTCGCGATCCACGCAATCAGGCCCCTACTACGTTCAGACTCAGCTATACGTATGGCCTAACGCAGCCCAACACAACCGGATTTCGCAATAACGGAACCAGCCAGACTAAAGAAGGCAACTGGTCCATCCGAAAAGATGCCAGCAATAAAGAGACGTATCGCCTGAACGCAACGACGCCTGAAACCAGTATCACATTCGCCAGACTGGACGACAATCTGATCCACCTGTTAGACTCACAGGGAAAACTAATGATTGGTCATGCTGGCTGGAGCTATACCCTCAACAGAAAATGAGAAACGTTGTATTTTTTCTGTTGCTCACTTCCGTAGTGAGTCTTTACGCGCAGGATGCCCGTCAAACGAACGTCCCATCGAAAACAACGTCGCGCAAGCCAATTGCCAGTGGACCATCAGTGCTGGGTGTGTTTGCCGGTCGTTTTCCCTGCGCCGAACTAGCTAAAGACTGGAAACTTACCGTTAGTCCAGAATGCTGGAAAGTGAAATGGGCACTAACACTTTTTCAGGACTCCGTTACGCACCAGCCCACTACGTATCATCTGCTTGGCACGTTGAATCGGCAGGCAGCGCGCGAAGGGAAATGGTCGTTTGTAAAAGGGACGCCATCCGACCCGGAAGCCATTGTCTATCAACTCGACTCCGACACACCCGACGTATCAGTGTATATTCTGAAAGGTGACGACAACGTACTGTTTATTCTCGACCAGCAACGACGGATGCGCGTAGGCGATGAAAATCTGAGCTATACGCTGAATCGAATCGTGAACTAATTCCCGTATGTTAAAATGCGTAATTATTGATGATGAACCACTGGCTCGCGAAGTGCTGGAGGAATATCTCGCGCGGCTGAACTTTATAGAACCAATACGTTCATTTGGCAATGCCCACGATGCACTAGTGTATCTGGAAAATCACGAAGCAGACGTACTGCTTCTGGACATCGAAATGCCTGGCATGAATGGAATTGATTTCCTTAAATCGCTCTCGCAGCCGCCCATCACTGTTTTTACAACGGCCTATCGAGATTATGCGTTTGAAGGGTTTGAACTTGGCGTCATCGATTTCTTACTAAAGCCAATTGCTTACTCCAGATTTTTACAGACCGTCGAAAAAATCCGGGATTTTCTGACCCTGAAAACGCAAAACGTTCGGCTTGAAAATAGCCCAGTAGAAACCCTGCCGGGAACAACCCGGACCGAATCAATTTTTGTCAAGAGTGGCACACAACGTATCAAGCTCAATTTTGAGGACGTAACCTACATCCAGGGCCTGAAAGATTACGCAATTATTCACGCAACTACTGGCAAAATTGTTATCAAAGGCTCGATCAAAGCCATGCACAGTATTTTCCCGGAGAGCCGCTTTCTTCGAGTGCACAAATCCTTTATCGTCGCGAAAGCATCCGTAGTCCGGATGGAACGAAATCGGCTAATACTATCTGATAATCAACCTATTCCTCTCGGACGTAATTATAAAGATGATATAGAAACCATCTTAATTGATCGTAAAAAATAGGAGTCTGGACACGTAGCAGAACATAAGTAGCCATCTTGCCTGAGTTACTTTAATGATAACTGTATCTGGACTGATGACTCAATTGGAGAGGCAATAAATCCAGAAATATGTAATTTCCGGCCTCATCCTACTTATTCCTCATGAACGTTAACTTTCGTCTTCTACTGATTCTCTTTTCTCTGTCGATCCAACAACTTTATGCACAGCCCACCAATCCGGCGATCTTAAAGAAGGAATGGATTTATGAAAAAGCGCCATTTCCTGAATGTCATGCATCGACCATAGCGGAAACGCCCCAGGGGCTCATAGCATCCTGGTTTGGCGGAACCCACGAGCGTCACCCCGACGTAGGTATCTGGGTGAGTAGTCTGACCAAAAGCGGCTGGACAACGCCCGTGGAAGTAGCAACGGGGGTGCAACCCGATGGGAAGCGACTACCCTGCTGGAATCCGGTCTTGTTCCAGCGCCCTGGTGGCGAACTGATTCTGTTCTATAAAGTAGGGCCAAGTCCTTCAACCTGGTGGGGTTTGCTTAAGCGTTCAAAAGACAACGGAAAGACCTGGTCAGAGGCCGAGCGACTACCGGAGGGGATTCTAGGCCCAATTAAAAACAAGCCCGTTTTATTATCCTCAGGCGTTTTGTTATGCCCAACCAGCTCAGAAGATCATAATTGGCGCGTTCATTTCGAACAGACCAGCGACTGGGGAAAAACATGGCAAAAAACGGCTCCAATCAACGACGGCATTACGGATGGAGCGATTCAGCCAAGTATTTTATTTCATCCGAACGGTCAGCTTCAGGTACTTTGCCGCAGCCAGAAGGTCGGTTATATTCTGGAAAGCTGGTCGAAAGACAACGGGAAAACCTGGTCAGCTTTAGAGAAAACATCGCTGCCAAATCCTAACTCAGGAACGGATGCCGTTACGTTGAAAGATGGTCGGCAGGTTCTGGTTTATAATCCCACGACAACGAATAACGGTAAAAACGGTCCGCGAACTCCTCTTGATGTCGCCATTTCGGATGATGGCAAAAACTGGAAAACACTGGCTGTACTCGAAAATGAGCCAGGCGAATATTCGTATCCAGCTGTCATTCAATCAACTGACGGACTGGTACATATCACTTACACCTGGAAACGTAACCGCGTTCGGCACGTAGTACTCGATCCGAATAAGAAATCTTAATCCAATTGTTGCCAGAAAGAGCCTTTCTGGCAACAATACGTTCGTTAAGGAACCTGCAGCGTTTGAAGATTCAGCGTAGCAACATCGTCCTCGCCATTAGCGAAGCCATTATTCGGCGTTGAATCGGCATCCGTTGGTGAAGTCGCTTCAATTTGCGCCTGTAGATTCCAGTTCCCAGTACCGTTGGGCGTGATAGTAAAATGCAACAGTCCCTGCCCACCGGCCGGAATACTCGGGATCGTCCCTCGTACCGTATTGCCTGACAAACTCATGTTGGCACTACTGCTAAACGTTAATCCTGCTGGCAAAGAACAACCAATCTGCACGTTCTGAGCAGGTTGAGCACCTGTATTCGTCACAATCAGGCTTACCGATACTGGATTGCTGGCCGTAACGATCAGACTATTGCTTACTAACCGAAGACTTAGATCTACCTTATTCGGATCAGGCAGCGGCTGACCGCTCGATACTACTGGTAACAATGGCGCATTGGGCGACGGCATTACAGTAAAAAAGTCGGATGAGTTCTCCAGAGTGCGGAAATCTATCCAGGCTACATCGTCCTCGCCATTACCGATACTGGTGTTGGGCCTTGAATCCAGATCCAGTTGGTCGACGCGAACGATTTCGGCAGCCATTCGGTACGCCCCTGGTTGCTGCATACGCGCTGTAAATGACAACGTAGCACTTCCCCTGGCGGCTATGTTGGCGATAATTGCCAGGAGATTACCCGCCTGATAAGTCATTGACGTACTGTTAACGAACTGTAGATTATTGGGCAGCAGGCAACGTACTACTGCGTTGCTTACGGCTACAGGCCCTTCATTCCACACCGTTACAGATGTCTGAAAATCAGTTCCTACCGACTGGACCCGGTTGGTCACTTGTGCCGACAGACGTAAATCACTCACAACCGGCGTCATCGAAAGCACAGGCGACGTATTCCATACCGTCGTTGTGAGGGCATTATTCCAGGCCGCAGCCAGTCGACTTAGGCCTGCTCCCTGCAAATGTTTGCCATCCGGTCGGGGCATCTGGATCGTATCGACAATGGGGCCTGCCATTACTTTGGCAACCGTCTGAATTACGTTATTTTGCTGATTCGTAACGGGTTCATAACTTCCCGACGGATACAGCTGCGATGTCGTATTGTCGGCAGAAGCGCGGGCCACTAACCAGGGAAGTTCAGCAGAACGCGAATCTAGCCGAGTGCGGGCAATTATGGCCTGTAGATCAGCAGCATAATTAGTAGCCTGCGGATTGGCCGAGTAATATTCTGTTTCGCCTTGCTGCCACAGCACGGCCCTCAACCCAGTTAAAGGCACGTAATCCTGCAACACACGTTTGAGATTACTATAAGGCATACCCGCCGGTAAGGCATTTCCGCCAATTGTCGTATTACCTTGTTCCATACTTTCGCGCCAGTTCCGAACGGTTGTACCTGCCCAGGCGGTATTATAAAACAGGACAGGAACATTTAGACGCTTTGTCAATATATCCCCCAGTTCGCTCCAGCACCAGGCTGTATTGCCGTGAGGGCCAATGGCCGTTTCACCATCAGCGATCCAGTTAAACAATGGCGGAACAGGCAAACGCGTTGTGTCGGTGTAATTGTAATGCGGAACGCAGTTGACCCGTGTATCCATAGCCGCTGCGACAGACCGAATAGGTGTAACGCCCTGTGCATTTGCCTCGCCCGCAATAACAAATACCTCGCCTACCCCAACCGGAGTCACACGGGTATGACAGATGACCTGATTCTGTGCAATTGCCCGAACATCCAGGTTATACCACCCCCCCGTTATGTTAATTTTTCCTGAAAAAAATCCGTTGGCGGGCTGATTATCCAGCAGAACAAAGGCATCGCTGTTTTGGCCGTAACTATCTATTGTCGGCGATACCCGGATTTCAATACGTTCGGTTCTGGTCGGGCAGGTTCCAGCAATTGTAACCTGCGCTACGTTGTTCACACTTCTCTGAAATACAGTACGTTGCCGGGGAAACACAACTTCCATGGGTTCGGCCTCAGGTATGTAGGGGAGTAAGGCCGGGTACAGGCGGTCCTTAGGAATGTAGACGGCGTTCGAAGTGCCTGGCACAACCCATTGCAAGCGCACTTGCGCATCAAACCATCGTTGCAACAGCTCAATCTTAATATTGTATCGCTGGTTAGCCTGTAAGGTAACCTGGCCTTTCTTGGTGTTCGCCCAGGGATGGCTGGCCCAGTCATCAACAATCAACTGATCATTGATCCAGATACGCGATCCATCGTCGTTGGCCGCTTTAATGGTGTACGTGCCCGTAACGGGTGCTTCGACCTGGCCCGTCCAGCGCACTACGTAATCACGAATCGGCATAAACGGTGTAGGGCCCCCGTTATCCGCTCTAAACCAGGTTAAATCCAGAGGGCCATCCAGTTGCGTATGCAGTACAGGGCCATTCGGCTCAATCCCACTGATGTATTCGCCAATCAAGCCCGAACCCGTTCCCATTGCGTACGTAGGTGTAAAGATGCTAATGGGCGGACTGAGGCTCGAAACAGCGCCATTTATAGATGAAACCACCCGAACACGGTACGTTCCTGTGGAGTTTCCCGGAAGTGTAACCCGCATTGGGCTGCTCGTGCTGCTACCCAGATTTGTAATGAACTGCCCTGTCAGAGAAACTAACTGAGCTGTATATACGGTAGGCAGTTTATTACGAACGGTCGACTCATCCATGAAAGGAATAACCAGATGTCCATTCGTGTATTGATACGCTGGCTGAGGCATTCCCACCGTGATACGTGGTGGCTCGGTCGATAAAACGTAAGGCGTTGACTGCTGGAAAAAGGTATCGGTTAGGGCGTCGTTCCAGATTTGAGCCAGCTGCGGATAAAAAGACTCCAGGAAATGCGTCTGATCCCGTCGGTAGCTATTGTCATACACGTCTGTATTTGGCCCTGGATAACAATAGGGCATCTCGGCAATTACCTGATTCTGAGCCTGTATGATATTATTGTCGCCCCACCCGTCAAGCCAGGAAGCGCGCGAGACAATCCAGGCTAATGTCGAGCTTCCTACGTCCTGACGACTAATCTCGATTACCTTTTTCAGATTGCTGACATAAGCAGTACCCGATAAACCTTTGTCTGATTCGCCCTGATGCCAGAAAATCCCGCGTAGCCCTGTTCGCTGAACGTAGTGATTCAACGTTGCCCTGATCGCTCGGT
Organism: Spirosoma sp.; assembly: GCF_048594605.1. GTDB lineage: Bacteria > Bacteroidota > Bacteroidia > Cytophagales > Spirosomataceae > Spirosoma. The sequence goes on along the minus strand of NZ_JBMDWV010000364.1, from coordinate 9,521 downwards.
AAGGCATCAGTTCATCAGCCCCACCCCACTGCGCCGATTCCGGGATTGTCAGATTTCCTTCTGCCGATTGCCGCCACTGCGAAGAGGATGTGCCGCCCCAAGCAGCTCCGTACAGAAGAACAGGCACCCCAAGGCGTTGTACAAGCTTATCGCCCAGCATCCCGTAAATATAAAGTGCATTGGTTGGGCCTACCCGAGCCGTATTAGACAATTGACTGAATACCAGAGGCATGCGAAACTCTCTTATGTCATTGCTGTAAAAATCAACACACGATACCCGATCATCAGCCGCTCCTATAGTTGAGGAAAATCCCTGAGCATTCGATTGACCGGATACCAGTAGCACCTCGCCCACCCCTACCCGCTGTACGCGTTTTATACCCAGGCTTATACTGCCGTTAAAAGCTTCGGCCTCCAGATCGTACCATCCTCCCTGAACCGCAGGCACACTGCCTGAAATCACACCGTTCGTAGGTGTAAGCGTTGTCCAGCCGGTAGTTACTCCTCCCTGTCGAACTACTAAACGCACTTTAAGCTGCGTAACGGCAGCCGTAGGGATAGCACTGAACGGCACCATTGCCTGATTGGCATTATTTCGCTGAAAGACAATACGCGAAACGGGAAAATTGATCTGAAATTGAGCCGTAACGAGTGTTGGTAGCAGAAAAGCCGCGACGAAGGCTATTCCTATTTTGCCGGTTATCATCCGGGCAAGGACGGACGTGTAAATTTTTATCATACAGGTATTTATCAAAGGCGCGGGCTAAATACTCGAAGATTGATACAAAATTTTAACATATCAAAATATAGCCAGCAGAATCTATACTTTATACCCGTAATTCAATACTATTTTCTAATTAAAATAAACATTTTATCTACCAAAGAATATTATAGCAAACAATTACCTATATCTATATGCCATTTTGCGTCTCTTTTTATTCGATTACGCGAAAAAGAAGACAATAAAAAAGCGGACTGATCGTGGATCAGTCCGCTTTTTTAAATCCAGTATTTAATTCAGATGAGCTATTTATTGACCAAGATCCTGAGAAATGGTGCTACTCAGACGTAGCAATTCGATTTCGGCAGCTTTTGCCGTGTACTCTGCTTCGATTAGCCGGGTTTGGGCGTTGATTGCGTTACGTTGTACGTCTCGAAATTCGACAAAGGTAGAGTTTCCGATACGGTAACGATCATAGGCGATCTCAACGTTCTGGTTCGCCAGCTGATTATTCAGCACTTCCAGATTTAATAGCTGCAGATTATTCTGATACGCCTGATATGTTTGACTAAGCGCCGACTGAAGCTGTAAACGCTGATTCTGCTCCTGATCCTGAGCAATAATCGTATTAACGCGTGCATTCTGAATCTGACGTTTCAGGTTATAGCCATTAAAAATCGGGATTGATGCCACAACACTATAGGTTAAAGCCCGGGTTCGACCGGTGGCCACGCCAAAACCACCCTGGTTATCCTGAAGCTGATAGTTATAACCCGTTTGCGCCGTAATCAACGGTAACTGTGCCGCATTGGCAATCTGTATATTCAGATCTGTAAAATTCCGGTTGAGCACAGCCGCAACCAGTTGCGGGTTGTTTTGGGTTAAAGATTGCTGAAGCGGAGCCAGTTGCAGATCAGGCCGGGCAATGATCGAATCACGAACGGAAAATTCCGTTTGCGGGTCGCGAATCAGCAATGTGTTCAGCACAATTTTAGCGTTACGTAACGCCTGTTCCTGCGAAAGCAGCGCAGCACTATCCGTATTAAAATCAACCTGGGCGCTTAGGAAATCAACTTTCGAACGTGCCCCAACTTCGTAGTTGGCCCGCGCCAAGTCGCGCCGTTCACGCGAAATATCCAATGCCTGACTGAACGCAATCAGCCGTTGTAACTGGCGCACTACGTCGTAATAACTCGTGGCCACGCTCGCCATTGTTGCTTCTACGTTTGCCCGGGTATTTACGGTACTGATCTGGAGCAGCTGCTGAAGCTGCGTATAAACCGTTCGGCGTGCAAATCCATTAAAAACCGTGTAATTGAGATTAATTCCCAAATTAGACGTACGGTTGAAAATACCATTTGCCGTCTGTGGCGGTCGAATATTGTCAATAAACGTTTGCCGGAAACTTTGCAGCCCCCCATTCGACGTAGCATTAAATGTCAACGACGGTAAGTATCCCGCGTTTCCTTTCGTATAGTTATTACGGGCAATTTCTTCCTGCGAACGATTGATATGAATTTGATAATTATTTTCAACAGCCTGTGCAATAGCCTGTTGTAGCGTCAGGGTCTCACCCGGCTGAGGTAACGTAGCCATTGTATAAGTGCGTTGCTGCGCACGTTGAATAGCATTTTGAGGCTGTTGAGCAAATACCGATAACGGCAGAAAAGAGAATAAAATCCAACTGCTGAGCTTCATTGAATACGTAGTAACAAGAACGATTAAAGCAAAAATACAAGAATCTGCTATTGTCTCATCAGCTTATTAACCTTTCGATTATCTTGCGAGCTTTCCTTTAACTGGTATGAAACAGTTATTACTCCTATTTTCTACTCTATCCTTCCTTCTATCGAGCTGTTCTTTTAAGAAAAAAGCCGATCTTTTCGTTACCAATGCCCGCGTTTACACGGCAGATTCGAGTTTTTCGACCGCCGATGCTTTTGTGGTCAAAGACGGAAAATTTCTGGCAGTAGGCTCCGCTCAGGCGCTGGACAGTGAGTACGAAGCCGCGTCAACAGCTGATCTGGCCGGCGCGCCCGTTTATCCTGGTTTTTACGATCCACATTCCCACTTTCTGGGTTTGGGCCAAGTTCTCGACCAGGCCGATCTGGTGGGCGCTACGTCGTACGATGAAGTTATTGAGCGATTAAAAACGTTTTACCACAATCACCCGAACGTATTATGGCTTTCGGGTAGAGGCTGGGACCAAAACGACTGGGACGATAAAGTTTTTCCGACAAAAGAAAAACTGGACGCTACGTTCCCCAATATACCCGTGGTTCTGATGCGTGTAGACGGGCACGCCCTGCTTGTTAATTCCAAAGCGCTCCGACTAGCCAACGTAACAGCCGGATCAAAACTTCCGGGTGGAGAAGTAGTCTTGCAGGATGGACAGCCAACGGGCGTATTGGTCGATAACGCCATGCTGCTTATCAGGCGTGTGATTCCACAGCCTGATAATAACGACAAAAGTCGGATGTTGCTGAATGCGCAAAAAGCCTGCGTAGCCATGGGACTAACTACCGTTTCCGACGCTGGCATTAGCCCCGATGAGATTAACCTGATTGACAGCTTGCAACGTACTGGCAAACTCAAAATCCGGGACTATGCTATGATTAGCCTGGGCGAACCTAATCTGAATTATTTTCTAAAACGCGGTCCGTTTCAGACGGATCGACTGACGGTACGTTCGTTTAAGCTTTATGCCGATGGGGCGCTCGGTTCGCGTGGAGCCTGCCTACGGCAACCGTACAGCGACCGCCCGGAAACAGGCGGCTTCCTGCTACTGAGCCCCACTGAATTAGAACGGGTTACAAAACTGCTTTACAATTCAAGCTTCCAGGCCAATACGCACTGCATTGGCGATTCGGCAAACCACCTCATGCTCGACCTGTACGGCAAATTACTGAAAGGAAAAAACGACCGGCGCTGGCGAATCGAGCACGCACAGGTTATATCGCCCGATGATGTCTGGGAGTTTGGTCGATATTCGATCATTCCGTCGGTACAACCCACTCACGCTACGTCGGACATGTACTGGGCCGAAGACCGGCTAGGGCCGATTCGTGTGAAGGGTGCCTACGCCTTTAAGGATTTAATGAAACAGAATAATCTGATTGCTTTTGGCAGCGATTTTCCAGTAGAAGCGGTTAATCCGCTGTTCGGTTTTCACGCAGCAGTGGCTCGTCAGGATGCGAAGAATTATCCGGCGGGTGGTTATCAGATGGAAAACGCTATCGACCGAAAATCGGCACTGCTTGCCATGACGCGCTGGGCCGCTTATGCCAACTTCGAAGATAAATTGCGGGGCAGTATTGCGCCTGGCAAGCAGGCCGATTTTGTCGTTCTCGACCGCGACATCATGACCGTTCCGAATGAACAGCTTCGGGCCACTAAAGTCCGTCAGACCTGGATTGGCGGAGAACGTGTTTACTAATTGGATTACTGCCGAAACTGCGTCAACAGGTAATCATAGAAAACAGACGTATTGACATCCGTAGCAATTTTCATTACGTAACCATGATCATCCAGATAGGTCTGTCCGGCATTGGGTGGACGAGTGCTTACGTTGGCGGTTACGGTTTCGACCTGAAACTGTTCGGGCATGGCTAAGTAGCTTGTAGCCAGAATATCCCACATAAAATACGTGTAGTGATACGCTGGAATCGTATCAAGGGTTAACGCCCAGAACTGGCCTGTCAGATTCGATAGCTTGTAATCGATCTGGCTGGCCAGCCGCGATAAAAAGGATTTGGTTACGGGTGTGTGATTCGTTACGTCCAGCGGGATCAGCGTTAACGGCAATTCGTAGGCTATCAGCTTTTGCGCGCTAATCGGGTCCCAGAATACGTTCCATTCGGCAGACCCATCGTGCTGATACATCTGCACATTTCCGGTGGTACGAAATGCCCCTGCCATCCAGACAATCTCTGCGATTTTGTCTTTTAATGACGGTTCTTTTTCTAAGGCCAATACCAGATTGGAGCACGGACCGGTCAGTAAAACCGTTACGTTGCCGGGAGCCGACATCAGTCTGTCGATAATGAATTCAGGGGCACTTTGATACGTATACGGGTCAGGCGATTTTGGCAGGTTGATCAGTAACGGCAGCGCATTCACAATTTCGGGTCGGGCGCGCCACTCGGCCGGGAATGCATTAACACCGTTATAATCACCCCGGCCCAGCGGTACGTTTTCCTGCCCCATCAGTTGCAACAGTTTATAGGTCGATTCGAGAGCAGGTTCAAGAAAGCAGTCGGCGGGCGTAACCGACACCCCAATCAGCTCGACGTCGGGCATGGTCAGCACCAGCAGTAACGAAAGCAGATCATCGATACCACCATCGTGATCCATCAATAAGTATTTAGGCATAAGAACGCTGGGATGAGTGTTGATCAATCAATACCCCGGTCAATATCTCAAAAATTTGCTAATTAGTTTTAACCAACGTACACCCCTTTTATCGACTAAGGTAAATTAAGTATACGGCAGAGATGGAACGAATACCGTATATGAAGGTCGCTACCTTGTTCCTGGAGTCTAAACAGACTCACAAATCCAATGTCGGGGCGATTTTGGTAACGTTGCTTGAGAGCATTTAAAGTTGGCATTTCAGCGACGCAAGGCCGCACAACGTCTAAATCCTTCAACGTCTATCTTCTGACTCAAAGTTATCTGGAACGAACTCGCTCTTTCCCCTGAGCGGCTTGTTTGCGTTTGCAACAGTCGACAAACGTGTAGTAAGAAAGTAAACTGCCGAAGAGGATTTACGCCTGGAAAGCTTAAAAGCGATAACCAACATTGATCCCGGCAAAAGAACTGATACCCGCTTTGTCTAAATTAGCCATCCCTACTTGAGCCCCTAAGCTCGTCCGGGAGCCAATAAGGTATTCGTATTCAGCAACCAGATGAAACCCCACATTGGTCTCATTTGCTTTTTCACTAACGATCTCGATACCCGCTGGTTGACCATTCTGCCCCGGAACAGACCTGGCTTCTCGTAAAATCTCATCGCTCCTGTACCAGACCGAAAGGCCTCCTCCCAACCGAAAAGCGTGGCGAGTACTCCTAAGAATATCATATAAAGCGGTCAAATCCGCTGTAATACGCTGTCGGGGACGACCTTCAAAATAGAAGTTATTGGCTACCTGGCGTCGGTTTTTGATGCTGAGGTAGCCCAAGCTACCTGCTACAACGATGCGGTCATTAGCAAAATGTCGTGCATATCGAAGCCCATATCGAATTCCTAGGTCGTCGGGAGCATCTAAGCTAATATAGTCAATACCAATTCGAATTGAGTTATTGTAATTAATAACCTGTGCAGTTGCAAAGGAGCCAATAAATAAGCAAAGGCTGGCGGTTAAACAAAGTTTGTTCATGTCGTTGAGCATATAAGTGATGTAAAATAGAATGCACTTCCGGCTACTTCTTTTCTTCTTCAATCAGCTTAAGACCTGTCTGCTGACGAAGCGAATAATGCCGGTACTTACCATTACCATACACGTGAGCGTTGAGCCAAAACTCTTGCTCAGTCGACAAGGTTAACGAAGGCTGCGCTGAGACCGAAGCGCCACCTCCTACACTTCGAAAGTAGTACGTATGCCCCCGCTCGAAATGAATATAAACTGTCTTACCAGGGGTAATGTTAAAGCCTAAACTATCTAAATCAGTCTCTAATAAAGTGCAGTAGCTAACTTTCACGGGGTCGTCTAAGTTGCGCGTTGTCCTGATCGAGATGATTCGGTTACTGAAGAAATAAATTTTTGTGGCTGGTGAAGTTTGCCCTATACTAAGCTGGTTGATTACAACCCACAAAAAGACAATCATACTGACTGTTCGCATCGGGAGTAGTTTTACAATCTTCCACACATTAACTAACCTATAAAAAGACAACTATAAATAAAGTATTTTATGTATAAGAATTCACCGCTAAATCGAGAATACTAATGATCGGTTAGCGACAGAACAACTGATTACCGTTTGGTTGCCAGATGTTTTTCAACCAAACGTAGCGTGTGTTCCAGCGACTTTGCATCGCCCCAGTCCTCATGTCCGGGCACTACGATTTTAGCCGTTCCGAACCGATTCATTACATTCCGAATCGAACCCGACCAGGCTGCTACGTTCGCATCGGCCAGATTGCCCATACCAAATACCGCCACACTTTTGATCAGGCAGCCACCGTACAAAATCTGCTGGTTCGGCAACCAGACCACAATGTTATCGCTGGTGTGGCCTTTGCCCGGAAAGTAGCAACGTATTGGCTCCTGCCCGATTGTGAACGTAGTGTCGTTGGGCAAAATACCCTCCGGCGATTCAAAGCCTCGCTTCACGGCATTTTGCGCCGTTAGTGGCGTACTAACAACCCGAACGCCTGCCTTTTTAAGCGCGCTGATCCCTCCTACCCGATCGTCGTGAGCGTGCGTGACAACACAGAGCCGAACCGGTTGATGCAGATTGTCGGCCACCCAGCGCAGTAGTTGTTGCGTATTATCCGTGTCGTTGACCGTATCCCAGCCAGAATCCACCAGAATGATACCATCTTTCGTCTTGATAATTAGTCCATTCGATGGATAGGGCGTGTTGTTGTACATCCCGTATGTCGTATGCACAAATACGTTTGCATTGAGCGGAGTCACCTTAAGTGTAGGCTTCTGCGTCACCTGGGCCAGTGTTACGTAGCTCGTAAGTAGCCCCGATAAAAACGGAAGTAGAAATCGCATAAATGGTTAGCTGGAAAGACAATACGTTATGAAGGCGTTGGTTTATAGTAGGCTTATTAGTTTAAACCCTAAATAGCTTCTATTTTAAGACGCCAATTTTAAGAAAACTTGCGCCCGGTTTACCATGATAAACGCGGTGTGTTGCTTTCTGATAATCTGACTCTTTCGCTTTAAAAACAGGCACAAACGTCTGTGGATTGCGGTCAGCCAGCGGGAAGCACGTACTCTGCACCTGCACCATTAGCCGGTGCCCTTTTTTGAACGTGTGCAGTACATCCTGCAACTCAAGCGGAACCTGCGTTGGTTGATTGGGCCTGAACGCTTCGGGTTTGCTGATATTATTACGATATCGTCCCCGCATGATTTCGCTACGTACCAGTTGCTGATAACCGCCATATACTACGTCCGGTTTGCGTGGATTTGACGGTGCATCAGTCGGGTATACATCAATCACTTTCACCATCCAGTCGGCATCTGTACCCGTGGTCGACACGGTCAGTTGGGCCAGAATTGGACCAGCCAGCGTTAAATCGTCGGGAAGGGGTTCTGTCTGGAACGTAAGCACATCGGGTCGCGACGAAGAAAATCGCTGATCTTCAACCATATATTCGGCCGAGAAACCGTCGTTGATTTTACTGGAAAACGGAACCGGATGCGCTGGATCGGACAGAAATTCAGAGAAATCCGATCCAGTTGTTGATGGCGAAAAACCCAGCTTGCCATTTGGCTGTAAATACAATTGCTTTTGTTCGGTTCCTTTAGGCGGATACGTATCAAAGGAGCGCCAACGATTCGTGCCGGTTTCAAACAACGTAGCTTCGGGCAAATTCAGGGGGGTGGCAGTCCGGCCGTTCGGTTCGCTGAAGAGATAATGTCTGAAAAACTTTGCTTCGATATTCTCCTGATAATATGGCGATGTGGCCGAACCAAAATCTACGTCAGCCAGTGTTTGCCCTGATTGCCGCGCCCACCCACCATGCACCCAGGGCCCTGCCACAAAGATGTTCTGAATGCCGGGATTCTGTTTTTCAATTGCCTTATACGTATTAAACGTACCGTACAAATCCTGTTCATCGTACCAGCCGCCCACTACCATTACAGCGTGTTTTATTCCTTTCAGATGCGGCAGAATATTCCGTTTTTTCCAGTGTTCGTCGTAATCAGGATGCTCAAAATTCTCGTGGTAATATTTGTTTCGGCCTTTGAAATACTGACTCTCCGAATTGGATGTTGGTCCTATGTTTAGGTAATAATTATAGCCGTCGGGCTCGTTGATTTCGAACAGGAGGGGCGGACTTTTTTTGGTTGGCTGTGTCTGCTCCTGAAAGAACGTGTAAAAACTAAAATTGCCCGCCAGTTGAAAAGCTCCATTGTGAAAGGCATCATCGCGCCACAGGTCAGCCATTGGTGCCTGTGGTGAAGAAGCTTTCAGCGCCGGGTGCCCCGATATTGCTCCTGCCGACGTAAAGAACCCCGGATAGCTGATTCCCCACTGCCCTACGTTGCCATTATGATTTGCTACGTTCCTGAGCAGCCAGTCGATGGTATCATACGTATCGGAGGCTTCGTCATGATCAGCTTTGCTTTTTTTCTCGTCAACATGCGGAGTCATCTCCACAAACGTCCCCTCCGACGCCCAACGCCCTCGAACGTCCTGATAAACAACGATGTAATTATCACGTAGCATGAACGGATTCGGCGCAACCCGCGCACGAAATTGGTCTGCGCCGTAGGGGCGGCAACTGTACGGAGTACGCTGTATCAGAATCGGATGCTTTACCGTTTGGTTTTTAGGCGCGTAGATCTGCGTAAATAATTTGGTACCATCGCGCATAGGCACCATGAATTCAGACTTCTGATAATTTTCACGCGTATAGGTAGAATCCTGCGCGGGCGTAAAAGGATACGAGTTTACAGAGGTATTAGTCTGAGCAATTGTTAACGCTGGAAGCAGCAAAAGGGCGAGGAATGTTTTCAAGGAAGAAGTGCACAATTGTTTTCTCGTGCAAAATAGAAAACAATTGAAATAAACTGCCGCCGGCAAATAATTCACGCCCTATTGGTTTGAACTGCAATTA
>NZ_JBMDWV010000363.1:0-63209 GCF_048594605.1 Spirosoma sp. | reverse complement strand
TAGTGGCAGGTAAGGACGGCTTATTCGTCTTTTTTAATGCCGGTAACCTGAAAAAATAGTAGCTTTTAACCTATATGTATAGTAGTTTTTCTGTAACTTTATAATTCGTCTACTGTACTCTCCGTAACTTATCTTCTTATGCAACGTGCTCAATTAAAGGAATTTTATGGCTATGGCCTTATTTTGCTCGTTCTGGTATCGGTTCAGCTTTATTCCGTTTATGTCGCTTATACAACCGACCTGTCGCTGACCTGGCAGCATTACGTAGGTTTTGGCGCTACTACGTTGGTGGGCGTACTCTGGGCATTCCGTAAGCCGCAGTATTTGTTTTATGCGCTTGGTCTTATGCTGATTCTGGGTTATGAAAATCTGATGGGTTTTACGCCAGTGCTCGATTTCACGTCAACCCGTTATTACATCAACAACATCGCTTTCCCGGTAGCTTATCAGGATTTTTCGATGTATATGCTGCTCATCTGGGCCTACGTAGCACATGGTCGTCTGCGGGCAATGGTGCAGTCGTTGTTTGTAAAGAATGCCTGAAAATAAATCAGGCTCTGTGGGGTTTTACGTCACAGAGCCTGATTTATTGACTAAATGCCGCTTTACCAGGTACGTTTGCTCATTACCTTGTCCAGTTCGGGGCGGGTCATAGTGCCTAACTCCGGGTGCTGAGCAAGCCACTTCAGAAACTCCGTTTTGATTTCGTCGGTCCACTGACTATCGATCTGGCCAGTTGTGTAACGTCCGGACTTAACCGTTTCGAAGCCAAATTGATCTTTACGGGTCACGAATTCACACGTAGTAACTACCTGCTCGGCCATGTGCGCTGGCACAAACAACACACCCTCGCGCTGAGCAATCACCAGATCGCCCGGCAATACCATCGTACCTCCCATCCGAATTGGGGTGTTAAGACCCATCAAAACCATTTCTTCCAGAAAAGACGGGTGAAAATCGCGGACAAACGCGTTGAATCCCTTGATGTTCTGCAATTCCTGCAAATCCCGGGCCGCTCCGTTGAAGATAACGCCATTGCCGGTTTTGCTAAAAATAGCATTCCCTAACGTAGCACCTACGAGTGTTCCCCCGCCAATTTTACCGAACCCATCTGCTACGTATACATCGCCCTTCGTGAGCACTTCAATGGGCCACGTATTGGTATTGCCTTTTCGGCCCTGCTTGCTGATGCCCCGGTCTTTAATGTTTTTTTCGACATCTGGCCGACTCGGCATAAACATGGCTGTAACGGCGCGACCGGCAATCACTACGTCGTTGTGGATCACCTTCCAGTTACCTTCAAACTGGTTGGTGTACCCTTCATTCTTCAAAACGGTCCAGGCATCATCAATACCAATCTTCTTGGCGCGTTCAATTAATCCGTCGGTAATTTTTGGGCGTCCATCAGGAAACCGATCTCCCTTCCATTCGGAGGTTAAAAATATTAACTCGTCTTTCGCCATCGTTTGGGCGAACGTAACGGTTTTTGCCAGACCGAACAGGGCAATAAACGATACTAAAAGCGTAATGTTGAACTTCATTGATCGAATTAATTAAAGAGAGCAACTCGCGATATATGAAACACAGAACCACAAAGATCACAAATGAATAGCTAGCATCTTGTGTCCTTTGTGGCTCTGCGTCGAAAATAGACGTTTACTAGTGTCCTTTTGCCAGATAAGCTTCCAGATCTTTCTGCGTAATGGCTAATTTCTTAGGGTATTTGGCTACCCAGGCTCTGAACTCGTTCTTGATCTTGTCGGACCAGTCGCCGTGAATCTCGCCCGACGGATATTTGCTCTGCTGAAGCAACACCCGTTCGAATTCGTCACGTAGCCCCGTCATCTCCGAAGCGGACACGAGCCCTTCAACCAGGTGAGCCGGAATAAACACGACACCGTACTCATTGGCAAACACGACGTCGCCAGGAAGCACCGTAACATCGCCGATACGTATTGGTGCATTGATCGACGTAGGCGTCATGTCTTTGATGTACGACGGGTCGTGACCTTTTACCCAGGCATTGAAACCTTTCGTGTCTTTCAACTCCTGCATATCCCGGATCGATCCGTAGAAAATGACACCTTTCCCGGTTTTGCCATAAATTGCATTCCCCAGGCTCGACCCGATTAACGTACCATCCTTTATCTTCCCGTAGCCGTCTGCTACGTATACATCGCCTTTGGTTAAGATGTCGATCGGCCAGATATTGATGCCGCCTTTCTGCGAGCGACCTTCGGCTTTTCCCTGCGCCCGTACCAGACTATCGAGGTCGGGGCGTGTTGGCATGAATTGGGCCGTTACGACACGCCCGGTCATGGTTTCGCCGGGTTTAAGAATGATCCAGTTTTTCTCAACCTGATTCCGATAACCTTTATTACCCAGATACCCCCAGACTTGTTCCAGTGTGCAATTCTGTAAGCGTTCCAGTACTAAATCTGATACTTTCGGACGACCATCGGCTGTTCGTTCGCCTTTCCAGCCGGCCGTTAAGCTTGTAACGTATTCAGGGGATGATCCTAGCCGTTGCGCCTGTGCCAAATAGCTTCCTGAAAACGCAAGAGTCAGTGCAAGTAAAGTTTTCTTTATCATCGGTATTTACTGGTTGGGTAAGGAAAAAGGCTGCCCGTCCTTTATTGAAAGAGCCTGTTTTTACTACGTTTCTAACCATAAAAGACGATAGAATAAGTAAAATACTGCCATTCGATCATTTTATAGAGGATTCGCTAAAAAATAGATACCCTTTGCCATGAAGAACTTTTTATCGCGCTTAGCTCCACCTCCATCGGCCTCTGGCGACGCCCCAAACCGCCGGGATTTTATCCGCAATGCAGGCTTGGGTGGTCTTTCGTTAGGGCTAATGTTTGACAAGCTGCCCGGCCGATTCGCTGCTGAGCAGGAAATGGAATTTATTACCCAGAAGGTAAGCCGATTTGCCAAGCCATCGGAGCTGAAAATTACGGATATGCGTGTGGCTGTTTTGCAGGGCGTACCGTTCAGCAGTCCGATTATCCGAATCGACACAAACCAGGGTCTTGTGGGTTGGGGTGAGGTTCGCGATGGGGCCAGCGCCAACTATGCCTTGATGCTGAAGAGCCGAATCCTGGGCAAAAATCCCTGTAACGTAGAGCAGATATTTAAAATTATTAAGCAGTTTGGTAATCACAGCCGGGCGGCTGGTGGCGTCTGTGGTGTTGAGATGGCGCTCTGGGATCTGGCTGGCAAGGCGTATAACGTGCCTGCCTATCAGTTGCTGGGAGGTAAATACCGCGACTATATTCGGCTGTATGCTGATACACCCGAGGGTAAATCGTACGACGATTTTGCCAAGAATATGGAAATCCGTAAAGGCCAGGGATATACGTTCCTGAAAATGGACTTTGGTATTGGAATGATCGCCGATCAGCCGGGTATGCTTGTTAATGCGAACAACTGGAGCGTGAAACGCCAGTGGGACGATAAAGAAATGGGCAAACTGGGTAATTACGCCAACACGAAACACCCCTTCACTCGCATCCAGGTCACGAAGAAAGGTATTGATAGACTAGTAGAGCACGTCGGTAAAGTACGGGATATTGTAGGCTACGATACGCCTTTAGCGGCTGACCACTTTGGACACTTTGACGTAAACACTGCTATCCAGATTGGTAAAGCCATGGAGCCCTTCCGGTTGGCCTGGCTGGAAGATCTTGTTCCCTGGTTCTATACCGATCAGTGGAAGCAGATTACCGACGCCATTGATACACCAACCCTGACAGGTGAAGATATTTTCCTGAAAGAAGAATTTATTAAGCTCATCGACGCCAAAGCGATCGATATGATTCACCCCGATCTGGCATCATCGGGTGGGTTGCTGGAAACCAAAAAAATAGGCGATTATGCTGAAGAAAAAGGTATTCCGATGGCAATGCACTTTGCGGGTTCGCCCATTTGCATGATGGCAAACGTTCACTGCGCGGCCGCCACCGAAAACTTTGTAGCGCTCGAGCACCACGGTGTCGACGTAGCAGGCTGGGAGGATTTAGTTACGGGTATAAAACCCATTACGGAAAAAGGATTTGTAAAAGTACCTGACAGGCCAGGTCTTGGTGTGGAACTGAACGAGGAAGTCGCCAAGAAATTCCTTAGAAAAGGCGCAACCTGGTTCGCTCCGACCGATACGTGGAATACCAAAGATTCGGCTGACCGCGAGTGGAGCTAGGAAGCCGATAATCCACAAAAAGCAAACAGGGAACCGTACGTACGGTTCCCTGTTTGCTTTTTGTGGATTATTTCATCAGATCCTCTAACGCATTCGTTAGGTCGCTGAATTTATAGTTAAACGATGTTTCTTCGGTGATACGTTTGTTTAATACGTAGTTACCACCGGTAACCACAATCGCCATTTCGCCGTAGAGCAGTTTTATGGCAAACTCCGGTATATTTGGTAATAACATGGGTCGATTCAGTACGTTGGCAATGGCTCGTGTCATCGCTTCGTTTGTGACTGGGCCAGGCGCTACGGCATTATAAACACCCTGCCACGATTCATCAGTTAAGGCTGTAATAAACAATTGGCAAAGGTCATCCAGATGAATCCACGAGATATACTGCTGCCCTGATCCAATAGGGGCCCCTGCCCCTAAACGAATGGGCTGGGCAAGTTTAGGTAGTGCACCACCGTCGGCCATCAGCACAACACCAATACGGAACTTTACCGTACGTATGCCCAATGCCGCTACCTGATCTTCCGAGCGTTCCCAGGCCCGCACAACCTGGGCCATAAAATCAGTGCCGCCCTCACTCGTCTCGGTCAGCGGACGGTCGTTCGTATCGCCACCATAAAAGCCAATGGCCGAAGCGCCGATAAAGGCCTTTACGTTATGGCTGGTTTCCTGCAACGCTTTCGCCAACAGTTGGGTCGATTGAGTACGGCTGCTCAAAATTTCATCTTTCCGTTCGTCTGTCCAGCGGGCATCCGCAATCCCTTCTCCAGCGAGATGAATGATATAATCGGCCGTAGTAATCGCTTCCGAATCGAGCTGCCCTTTTTTCAGATTCCATTGATATACCGTTACGTTAGGTATATTCTTCGGGGACCGGCTAAGCAGTGATATTTGAAATCCCTGTTTTTGAAGCAAGTAGGTCAGTCGGCGGCCGATGGAACCCGTGCCACCTGTAATCAAAACGGTTTGACTCATAACTAAATAGGGCGGGTATGTACTAGAATAACCGAAGGAAAGGAGTAAGGGTTTATGGTTAAATTCTAACTACCACACAGTCAGCCCATTTTAGAGTATTCAACTGTTTTACTTAAGAAACCTGTTGGACGCTATGAACATAGCTAAATCTGAGTAACGGCATAAGCCAGCTACGTTAATACTTTTTCTGCGAATCAAAAGAATCAGGCTAAGTCCCACTCCTTGGGCAATCCCAACTGGCGGGCATAATGAGCGGGAGCCGCGTAGTGAACCCAACTTAGCAGCTTATTAATTTCGTCGGCAAACTCAATGTGGTAATCCGGGTCAAGTTTGGCAACCTTTTTCAGGACCTGCTCGGTACGTTTGGCAATATAATCGGCAGCTTTGTCGGTGCGGGAATTGTATTTCTGCAGGAGGTGCGCGTTCCGTTCATAGAACGTATTGAGCATGTAAAGCATTAACTCAGCTTCGCCGTATTTATCTTTCGTAACTTTCAGATGGCGGCTAATGTACCCACTGACCGTACGCATATCCATCATGAGCCAGCCTGCTGAATCGGCATGGAGGTTAGCGGAGCGGTCGATAAACTCCCGAATCAGGTCGCGACGCTCATCAATGGTTTTTCCGGCTTCAACCAGCTCAAACTGAAGCCGTTCCGTCAGTACGGCATCTTTGGCAATCAGACGTAGCAACAATTTGTCTTTTTCCGGGCCGGACATCCGGACGATGGCTTTTTTTAGGTCAGAATCGAGCGCAGGCATTTCTAAGAGCGTGATGACTTTATAAACGATGAATGCAATTTGGAACGGCTAAGATAATTCATCGTTCAGCATTCACTTATACGCCCACCGTATCACCTTCGTCGGCCCGGATTTTTTCTTCAATATACGTGACGATTTCAGCGGCAATGTCGATGCCGGTAGCGGTTTCGATACCTTCCAGGCCCGGCGATGAATTGACTTCCAGCACCAAAGGGCCCCGCTCGGAAGGCAGCATGTCGACACCCGCTACTTTCAGACCCAGTGCGCGGGCGGCTTCAATCGCTGTCTGCTCTTCATCAGGCGTAAGCCGAATCGTAACCGCATTGCCACCGCGATGGATGTTGGATCGAAATTCGCCCTCAAGGCCTTGCCGTCTTATAGCGCCTACAACGCGCCCACCTACAACAAACGCCCGAATGTCAGCTCCTTTCGCTTCGGCCACAAACTCCTGAATCAGTACGTTCTTTTTCAGACCGTAAAACGCTTCAATGGTCGATTTGGCTGTCTGGATAGTTTCGGCCAGAACGACGCCGATACCCTGGGTTCCTTCAAGGAGTTTGATCACTACCGGAGGGCCGCCAACTAGTTTGATCAATTGCGTTACGTCGCCATTTTTAGGATGATTTGCGAAGATGGTTTTTGGTAAGCCGACGCCCGCTTTCGAGAGCACCTGTAAACTGCGCAGTTTGTTTCGGGAACGGGTTATGGCCTGCGACTTAGCGGTTGTAAAGACTTTCATCATCTCAAACTGCCTGACAACCGCGCAGCCATAATCAGTTACAGACGCACCAATGCGCGGTACAATAGCATCAAGATTATCCAGTTCCTGACCTTCATACAGGATAGTGGGTTTTCCGCCTTCAATCATGACCTGACAATGCAGATGATTGACGATGATTCCTTCATGACCGCGCTTTGTGACGGACTCCAGAAGTCGCTGGGTAGAATATAGATTCGGTTTAGCCGATAAAATAGCGATGCGCATAAAAGTGGCTAGTCGATAGAAGTCAGTCGATTATGATAGTAGCCTTTTACTGAACAGAAGTCGTTTTTTTGCTGACGACAGAAGTGAGTTGGCTATTGACTTTCTGCTGATAGGATAGGTTTTTTTGAGAAACGTCTACGAGGAAGCGATTTCGCAAAAGTTTGCGTCCCAGGAGTACTGGATTTTTGAGTTGTTCACGATCGGCCAGAGTAAACTCGGCTCGAATTGTGCGACCAAATAAAACAATAGGCGTTGTGATAACATAACGTAGTTCGGCTACACCGAACGAATTGCGAATCATGCGTTGGCTAAACTTGTCACTAAAGAACTGCCGGGCGGGTTCACCGGTTTTATCAATCAACCAAAAACTTAATTTCTTTCGCAATCCAGACCGCTTCACCTGAACGTCTTTGCAGTGTAGCGCCGATGTATACGCGCCTGTGTCTACCTTCGCCTGCACGTCAGACAACCCTAAATCCGGGAAGTCAACGAGATCCGTCATGCCAATAATCTGCTTGGCTTTAGGTAGGCTGAGTTTCATAAAGGAGTTATGTTAGTTGTACAGTTCTGAAGTCATAGAGTTGAAGAGTTATACAGTTAGGAGACACTCAAGGCCAGCTAAAAACTTTATAACACTACAACTTTACAACCCTTTAACTGATCTGGCTACGTTCGGATTAGTCGGCTAAACGTGAGAGACATGTCGAGCATAATCATTTTTGCACGGGCGTTACGTTCGAGATGATAAGCGGCTTCGTTGAGGTCGGCTACGATACGTTCAATATGCTGCATGGTTAAGACTTTAACGAAGTTTCTGACAAACGCCATTTCATCATCCGGTAAACGTACCAGTTCGCCCGCTCCCTGCTGCCACAGAAATAAATTGCGATACATGCGAATGCTGTAATCAATCAACCCCTTTTGTTTTTCCTTGCTAAAACCGTCGAACTGATCGGCCTGTTTGACCAGCGTAATTAAATCCTGACGATAACAGGTTCGCATCCATTCGGCAAACCAGGTATGCTGATCGGTGGATTGATTATTCGGATTGCTCAATTGTAAGGCTTCAGCCAGATTGCCGTCGGCCAGGTAGGCGTAGCGTCGGGCGGTGGTCTCGTCGAGATTCAGGTGCTGACGCAGGTACGTAGCAATTTCTTCGTCGGTAAACGCCTTTACCGCAATACGTTGCGTTCTGGAAAGAATCGTGATAAGCAGCTTATCGGGCTGATTCGTTACCAGCAGAAAAAGCGTTTTGGCGGGCGGCTCTTCCAGAACTTTGAGCAGTGCATTGGCCGATGATACGTTCATCAGCTCAGGCAGCCAGATCAGCATAATCTTATAAGCACCCTCATAGGCTTTTAGCGACAGCTTCTGCAGAATATTGCGGGCTTCCTCGGCTGAAATGTTGCCCTGTTTGTTATCCGCGTCGATTGTTTCGAGCCAGTCAGGCAAGGTACGATATGGTTGTTCGAGCAAAAACCTGCGCCAGTCGGCCAGATATGCTTCAGACGTTTTTCCCTTCGCCAGATTAGCCACCGGGAAAACCATATGCAAATCCGGATGGATAAGCTTCTGTGTTTTTATGCAGGATGCACATCGGCCACAAGCGTCGTCTTCCAGTTTATCTTCGCAATTGACGTACTGAGCCAAAGCCAGCGCGAGCGCCAGGTTAGCGCTGCCCACAGGCCCGTCGAACAGCAAAGCGTGAGCCAGGTGATTGCTTTGTACGGCCCGAAGCAGCAACTGCCTGGTATCGTCCTGACCAATTATTTCAGAAAATTGCATAACGTTTATTAGGGAGCCGCCTTCTATTTCGAGTGAATAAACCGTTTGGATACGACGTTCATGGCGCTAAAAAATAAATGGAGACGAATTGTCGACGGGGCGGGAGCGTTCGATCGAGAAGATTTCCCGGAGGATGTCTTCTTCCTGTTTATCAAATTCCTTGTTACGTCGTCTGAATGCTTCGGCCGCCACCTGAAGTGCTTTTTCGAGCCGGTACGTTGTAAATCCGTCGATGGAACCGCCCCATGAGAAGGAGGATATGTGCTTTGGCTGAAAATTGCTTCCGAATACGTTGGCACTGACCCCCACAACCGTACCCGTATTGAACATTGTGCTGATACCGGCTTTGGTAAAATCGCCCATCATCAGGCCACAGAAAATACGCCCCGTATCCTCCAGCCGACCTGTTGCATAAGAATGGAGCTTGACGTTGCTGTAATCGTTTTTCAGATTCGAATTGTTCGCATTAGCGCCCAGATTACACCATTCGCCAATGACCGAATTGCCCAGAAAACCGTCGTGTCCTTTATTGCTATGGCCAAAGAAAACCGAATTGCCGACCTCTCCGCCAACTTTGCAGAATGGGCCAATTGTGGTATTGTTTCGCATTTTTCCGCCCCAGTTCACGGTCGATCCTTCGCCGAGCGAAAACGGGCCAATCATGATCGTGCCTTCGCTTATGGTCGCGTCGCGACCGATATAAATAGGACCACCTTCGGCATTCAGAATGGCGGACCGAATGGTAGCGCCTTCTTCAACAAAAATATTCTCGGGCGCATAGCAGCGTGTGAACGGATCGGTAATTGGCTGCGAGGTTCGGCCAGCCGTTATCCGGGCAAAATCAGCCCGTATCTGATCGCCATTGTGGACAAAAATATCCCACATGTGATTAACGACGGTCAGCGGTTCGGTAAACGTACCAAAACCATACGCATCATCAACCGTTGGTGAGTCAGCCAGTTGTTTATCCGTTCGTAGGGCTATGACGAGACCGCTGGACGTAATAAGCCCTTTATCATTCTCCAGCGCTGCAATGGCTTCCTGCAAAGCCGCTGTTGGACAAATGGCCCCGTTTACGTACCAGTTATCGGCACCGGGTCGTTGCGGAAATTTTTTCTGTAAATAACCAACTGTCAGAAAGGAAGGGGTTTGTTTTAAAAAATCAGCCCACTTTTCGGCCAGCGTTTGAATACCTATGCGAATGCCCGCCACTGGACGCGTAAAAGTGAAAGGCAGTAGGGCGGCTCGGATGCCCGGATCGTCGAATAAAATCAGGTTCGCCATGGCTTGCATTGATAAAATCTGTGGGCAAATATCTACTCTTAATCTCAAAAAAAAGAACGGATCAGCCTCCTGAAAAGAATCTTTTCCTGCGAGACTGTAGCGATTAGCAGCACCTGGATCGATCGCTAACCCTTGTCCAGTGTCTTTTATCTAAATCAACGTATTACCAGCACGTTTGATAGAATATTCTTTTTAAGCAAAGGTGCCGAAAGAACACAGGCAGCATAGAAGGCCAGCGAAAAGTGAGCTGAGTTTCGTCCTAATTTTGAGTAAAAGCGGGCTTCGGCGCAACGTAGCATTCCGATAAAAACGCTACTTGTTTGCGCATACAGAAGGTAGGCTGCACTTTTACCGAAAATATGGCTATTTTAAATATAGATGCTATCATTCAACGTATTGCCAGTTTGCAGGATAAAACGGGTCTGTTTCCAGCCGTACGTAGCAATGCAATGATTGGCTATCAGCGGGCGGATACGAATGTTTTCTTCTCGGCTATTACGGTATTCACGTTGCAGAATCTGCGCTTAAGTGTTTCTCTGGAAAGCCGGAAACAGATTGATCAGATTCAGCAGCGTGTGGTGAAGGCTTACCCGCTTTTTCGGAATAAAGATGGCTTGAACACCTATAATTTCTGGCCTACACGTCCGTCGCGGCACTTCCCGAATGGCTACGTATTTCACCGGTTCGAGCACTTTCGGATTCCCGACGATATTGACGATACGGCTATGGTATATCTGACAACCGAACCCGTGCGGGCAGATCAACTCTGGTTGAAGGAAAAACTGGCGCAGCATGCCAATGGAAGTCAACCCCAGCGAATCCGCAACACATACCCCGAATATCGCCAGCTACGGGCCTATTCGACCTGGTTTGGCAAAAATATGGGCGTCGATTTTGATGCCTGCGCGCTGAGTAATATGCTGTATTGCATTTGTTATTACGGCCTTCCTCGCAACCAGCACGATACCGACTCGCTTACGTATCTACGAGCCATTGTGGAGTCTGAGCGCTACGTTGCTGAACCGTTTCGGTGCGCCCCTCACTACGCTCGTACGTCGCTGATTATTTACCATCTGGCGCGATTGATGACAGCATTCGACATTCCCGAACTAAGACCCATTCGTTCGCGACTCATTACGGATGCGAAGCAGGAACTGGCCCGGGCAACAAACCGGATTGAGCAAATTATATTGACAACGTCTCTGCTGCGTTTCGGCGAAACCGGGCCAACCATACCGCTGGAACGTATCGAGCAGGATTTCATGCCGTTCAATTTTTTCATTGCGGGCTTGCTGACAGCCTATGAACAACCCCTGTTACGTCGGTTTGCCGACCGGCCGATTGTGCAGATGCGCTGGCAATGCGAAGCACACAGCTGGGCGCTGGTGGCAGAATACCTTTCTCTTGCTAACGCTAACGCTTGCGTATCTGAGTAAGAGACTTGCTGCTCATCAGAATTTTCTCGGGGTTTCGCATAGGGACAGCTTTTATAGACTCATTCCGCCGTCCACAAAAATGGTTTGCCCGGTAACGTAGCGCCCTGCTTCAGAACAGAGTAGAACCGCCATTGCTGCTACGTCTTCGGGTTGACCGGGTGGGCCGGCCGGAATATTCATCCGCTGGCTAATCTTATCAGGAACGGGCGGAGTTGGTTCATCAATGCGGGGCGTAGCGATCACGCCCGGCGACAAATTATTGACCGTAACCCCTTTTTCCGCCAGTTGTAGGGCGAGGTTACGTACGGTGTTGGCAACGGCCGCTTTTGTGCCCGCGTAAACGATCATAGCCGGGTGCGGTTTTTCTTCCTGAACGCTCCCGATGGTGAGAATACGTCCCCAGCTTCTTTCTGACATACCCGGTGCAAAGCGCTGCATCAGCAGCAGTGTAGATTTCCAGTTGGCGTTAACCTGCTTGTCAAATTCCTCGGGAGTGGTGTCGTTCCAGTCTACGGGTAGTTGTACCGATGCATTGGTAACCAGGATGTCAATTGGGCCTAGTTTCTGGGTGGCCTCGGCGAATAACTCATCAACGGCTTCTACTTCTAACAGGTCAATGCCGATGACATCACTTTTAACGCCTTTTTGCCGAATCTGGCTAGCTACGTTCTGGGCTTCTTCGTCACCTTTGCGGTTATGAACCAGTACGTTAGCCCCAAATTCGGCCAGGGCTAGGGCAATGGCCTGACCAATGCCCTGACTGGAACCTGTTACTAACGCATTTTTTCCGGATAAGTTGAGCAAATCCTTGATCATGTGTGGCAGGACTTAAGTTTATAGTGTGCTGGTCAACTTGTAACCTGGAAACCAGAACAACATGTGAAAAAATTATCGAGCGAAACAGTTAATACGTCTTTGTCATATCGGCTGGAATAGCCAGAAGGAAATCGGCAAGGTTTTGGTTTTCGCGGTCGGGATGCTCTGGATCAGGCATCTCTACAGATGAAAGCGTCACAATTTTCAGATCAGGACGTTCTTTGCGCAGATACCAGACAATGCCCTCAAAATTTTTGGAGTGATAATCGCCGTTGAAGTGGAGCATCGTTTGCCCCGGCTTCAGGTTTTGCAGAATAAAATGGGCCATAGTTGCATCCTTGATAGCCTGTGCACGTGCAAAATTAGCGGTCATTTCCGGGTTCGACGCATGCGGATTGGGCGTGGAAGTGCCTCCGTGCGACGGTTCAGACATCATCTTCATCATGGCTTGATAACCGGGCAATGTCAGATCGACGGTTAGTGGAAGAGGAGCCATTTGGCTCTTGCCATCAGCCGATATGGTGTCGAGCGAAGCTAATCCCTGCCGGGATACCTGACGGGCGTAACGCCGAGGTACGTTAGTTGCTACGAACGGGATGTGCTGTTCGCGGGCAAAGTCAGCAATAGGTTTATAATCAGTGTCGTAATTCGGCCAGAGCCGAGTCTGGGCCGCTAGTTCTTTACTTGTTGTGCGACCCTGTACGTAATCGCTTAACGCTGTCTGATTATCGGCTTCAAACATCTCTGCCCCCAATACCAGACTTCCTTTTTTAGCGGCCTGCAAATCCTTCGTCAACTGCAATTCGAGCCAGTGGCAGATTGGATTATTGTGCAATTCGCCGAACAGAACAACGTCGGCATCGGCAGCCTGACTTAGCAACTTTGCATACGTAGTGGCCTTTAATTGAGGTGTATACAGGCGGTAAGCAGGTTTGTCAGACCGGAAAGCGAAGACGATGAGGCAAAAAAATAGTATGGAAACCCGCATGGCTATAGGTCAAAATGAGGCTGTAATTCAGAAAGGGGGTTCTAAGCTCCCGAAAAATGCGTAGAAATAAAGAGATACGTCCATTCTGTAACGAATTGACCGTATATTTAGTTAGTCGTCTGGTTATTTGACTAACTATGAATTTACTAGAAAACCTTCGCTCATTTCCGGCTTTTGAACAAGTGCCTGATGAACAATTGCAATGGTACATTGATCGTGCCGAAGACGTAACGTTTCCGAAAGAATCGGTAATCTACAAGCCAAACGAAACCGTCGATTACATGATATTCCTGCTGGATGGTCGTATCCGGGTCGATACGGGTGCCAATGGGTCGGGCGAAGAGATCATACTGTACGATATGTATTCTATTCTGGGCGTGCTGCCGTTCTCACGAATGAAAAGTATTCCCAACCGGCTCGTGGCAGAAAAGGAGACACGTGTGCTACGGCTGCACCGCAAGCATTTGCCCGAACTGATCCGCGCTTGTTACGAATTGACGGAAGTACTGGTGCATCAGATGGCTACCCGCATCCGGGATTTCACGAAAATGACCCAGCAAACCGAGAAAATGGCATCGCTGGGCCGCTTGTCTGCGGGCTTAGCACACGAACTTAATAACCCGGTGGCGGCTGTGGTCCGTTCGGCCGATACGCTCAAAACGCACCTGCGCGCAACCCCGGAAGCTTTCAAAACGGTTATGCGACTCAATCTAAGCGATGAGCAGGTCGATTCGGTGCAGGAAGTATTTTTTAGTAAGGTCGACCAGCAAGTAGCTAACGGTGCGCAACAACTGACGCTGCTTGAACGTAGCAGCCGGGAGGACGACCTGACCGATTGGCTCGATGACCACGGTGTAGATGATTGCATGGATCTGGCGGGCCCTCTGGTCGAATACGGTTTTTCGATGGATGATCTCGACTGGCTGCTGGAGAAGATTGGGCATGAAAACCTGGCAGGGGTAACGAACTGGCTTGTCAATAACCTGGTTACGGAAAAGCTCGTGCTGGACATCAGCGAAGCCTCAAAACGAATCTCTACGCTGGTTGGCTCGATCAAAAATTATACACATATGGATCGGGGCGTGGGCAAGGAACAGGTTCGGCTCGGCGACGGAATTCGTAATACGTTAACCTTACTGGCGCACAAAGTCAAAAGCAAACACATCGATCTGACATTAACCATTCCTGACGATCTGCCACCGGTTTGCGGTTGGCCGGGCGAGCTAAATCAGGTCTGGACAAACCTGATCGATAACGCAATCGACGCCCTGCCCGACGGCGGAAAAATCGAAATCAGCAGCGAGCCCGATGGGTCAGAGTTTATCTTAACCAAAGTTATCGACAACGGACCGGGCGTTCCGGCCGATATTCAGGACAAAATTTTTGAACCATTCTTTACGACCAAAGAAATCGGTAAAGGCACCGGACTTGGCCTCGATATTGTACAGGGTGTTGTAAAACACCATAATGGCTCCATTAAAGTTAAATCCAAACCGGGTCATACAGAATTCAGCGTGTGTCTTCCTGTCCAGTGAGCATTTGAGCAACTAGTTAAGAATATCGATATTCACGCACTCACTGGACCAATTACTCATTTCACCTATGCGCCTTCCTATCATTTTTGCTATCGATGATGATCAACAGGTATTGCAGGCTATCCAGCACGATTTGCGCCAGCAGTACCGAAAAAAATACCGTATTCTGGCCACCAGTTCGGTTCGGGAGGCACTCGATACGTTGCCGGAACTGAAAAAGAAAGGAGAGGAGATTGCTTTGTTTCTATCCGATCAGCGGATGCCTTCCATGACGGGAGTAGAGTTTCTGGCGCAGGCTCGTAAGTTATTTCCAAATGCAAAGCGGGCTTTACTAACCGCTTATTCTGACATTGATGCCGCTGTAAGGGCCATTAACGAAGTACAACTGGATTATTACATTGCCAAGCCCTGGGACCCGCCTGAAGAAAAATTGTACCCGGTTCTGGACGACTTACTTGACGACTGGCAATCCGATTACCGGCCCGGCCACGAAGGTCTGAAATTGATTGGTTATCAGTTTTCGCCCCGTTCACACGATTTAAAAGATTTTCTGGCGGGTAATTTATTCCCATATCGGTGGCTCGATATTGAAAGTGATCCTTCTGCTCAGGAACTGCTTGATTTGCACGACATCGAAACAAAGGATTTACCAGCGGTTGTGCTTGAAAATGGAACCGTATTAACGCAACCCAGCCTTAGCGATCTGGGCGAAAAGCTGGGACTGCGACCAAAAGCGTCGCAGGCTTTGTACGATCTGGCAATTATTGGGGCCGGTCCGGCCGGGCTAGCCGCTGCGGTTTATGGAGGGTCTGAAGGTTTAAAAACGGTGCTGATCGATAAGCGGGCTCCGGGTGGTCAGGCAGGTACAAGTTCCCGTATCGAAAACTACCTTGGTTTTCCAAGTGGGCTGAGTGGAGCCGATTTAACCCGGCGGGCCATTACGCAGGCGCAACGTTTCGGGGTCGAGTTTCTGGCACCGCAGGAGGTAATGTCCATCAAATCGCAGGGGCAATATAAGCATATTAGTATGGTTGACGGGAGCGAAGTAGTAGCCCGCGCCATCATCCTTAGCACAGGTGTAGCTTACCATAAGTTAGAAAACAAAAGCCTGGACAAATTTACGGGGGCTGGTGTGTATTACGGTGCGGCCACGACCGAAGCGTATGCCTTCAAAGGAAAGCCCGTATATATTGTAGGCGGTGGTAATTCAGCCGGACAGGGCGCCATGTATCTATCAAGAACAGCCTCGCACGTATACATCTGCGTACGTCGGCCCGACCTCACCGAGACTATGTCCCAGTATTTGATCGATCAGATCGCTTCTACGCCTAACATTACGGTTATGGGCTGTACGGAAGTTGTTGAAGCACTGGGCAACGAACGGATGGAGTGTCTGGTACTGGAAAATATGGACTCAAAAGAGCGGTCTACGGTTGAGGCTGCCGGCTTGTTTATCTTCATCGGCACGAAACCATTTACCGACTGGATCGAGATGGACATTATAAAAGATCCAAAGGGCTTTATTGCCACCGGTCGGGATCTGGCCAAGTACGCCGATTTCAAGAAAGTATGGCGATATAGCCGGGAACCCTTTGCGCTCGAAACCTGTAGTGCCGGTATTTTTGCCGCTGGCGACGTTCGGGCCGGCGCTATGAACCGCGTAGCATCGGCCGTAGGGGAGGGTGCCATGGCCGTGAGTTTCGTTCATAAATATCTGGCAGAAAACTAACGTAATGCGGTGACATCCTACGAATAAATCGGGTTGCCAACGTAACGGCGGACTATCCGCGCTAACTATATGCTCAAACGAACCCTCTGCGAACACCTCGCTAATCTCCCCCAACTACGTACCGCCAGCCAATACGTTTGCGAAGAATGTGTCAAGACGGGCGATTCCTGGCTTCATCTGCGTACCTGCCAAACCTGCGGTGTTACGCTTTGCTGCGACAGTTCGCCTAATAAGCACGCAACAAAACACTATCGCGCCAGCAGTCATCCGGTAATAGCTTCCGCCGAACCGGGTGAACAGTGGCTCTGGTGTTACGTTGATGAGCAAATGGCTACATACTAAACAAGGGCCATACTTTTGGGTTAATAGTTTACGGGATTTGGCCGACTGACTAATCACAGACTGAATCCCGTAAATCGTTAATCTGAATGATCGCAGAACAAACGCTTACCCAGCAGTATTTTCGCATTAGGGCGCACTCCGAAGCTATTTGTAAAGGGCTTGAAACCGAAGATTACGTAGTACAACCCATTGCTGACGTTAGTCCGCCCAAATGGCATCTGGGGCACACAACCTGGTTTTGGGAAACCTTTGTTCTTAGTCCTAATGCCCCCGGTTATCGCATCTTCCACGAAGATTTCAGCTATGTTTTTAATAGTTATTACGAAACCGTTGGGAAGCGCGTACTACGTACCGACCGTGGTAATCTCAGCCGCCCGACTGTAGCAGGCGTATATGCATATCGCGCTTACGTGGATGAGCACATGGGCCAGTTTCTAGAGGCAGCCGATCTTTCCAATGAGCTGTACGCACTCATCCTGCTTGGACTAAACCACGAACAGCAGCATCAGGAGTTGCTCATTACCGACATCAAATACATTCTGGGTCACAATCCATTATTTCCGGCCATTGAGATGCCAGACATAGCGAAACTGGAAAATCAGTGGGCGTCTCAGGGGGGGCGGCAGTCCGTCACGTTACCAGAAGGAATTTACACCATTGGCTATCAGTGGAATACAGGGCGTACTCCTGAATCATTTTGCTTCGATAATGAACTGGGCGTGCATAAAGTTTACCTGAATGAGACGACAATTTCGGGTAATCTGGTTACCAATGGCGAGTATCTGGAGTTTCTTGAAGCCGGTGGTTACAAGAATTTTCGGCACTGGCTTTCCGATGGCTGGGCGTGGGTTAAAACGAATCGTATTGAAGCCCCTTTGTATTGGCACCAGATTGATGGCGAATGGTGGCAGTACACGTTTGACGGACTAAACCCCGTCCGTGCTGACGAACCCGTTTGCCATGTAAGCCAGTACGAAGCGGATGCCTACGCCCGCTGGCGAAGAAGGCGGTTGCCAACCGAGTTTGAATGGGAAGCAGCCGCTGACCAGCTCAATTGGGGCTTCCGGTGGGAGTGGACAAACTCAGCCTATCTGCCTTATCCGGGCTTTATAACGGCTGAGGGAGCCGTAGGCGAATACAACGGTAAATTTATGAGTGGACAGATCGTTCTGCGTGGAGCTTCGGTGGCTACTCCCGAAGGGCATTCCCGTCCGACGTATCGCAATTTTTTTCAACCTGATAAACGATGGCAATTTACGGGAATACGATTAGTGCAGAGTTAGGAGCAGAAAACACTGGGCATAGAGACGCCGAATCAGGAACAGATACGCTTGACATTATACCCTCTGCCCCGCACCCCACGCCCCTGGCCAACGAAGTGCGGGAAGGTTTGCAGAAAACGCCCAAACGGCTGTCGTCACAGTTTTTTTACGATGCGGAAGGAAGCCGGATTTTTGCCGAGATCATGCACTCGCCGGACTATTACCTGACCCGGTCGGAGTACGAAATCCTGAATACGCATAAAGCTGATTTACTGCGCTACGTAACGCCTGATGAGCGCCCGTTTGATCTGGTTGAACTAGGAGCGGGGGATGGACTGAAAACCAAAATCCTGCTCAGTTATTTTTCCGATCAAAAAGCTGACTTTACCTACGCACCGGTTGATATTTCGGTCGATGCACTGGAAGAACTGGTGGTAGATATACGGCAGAAATGGCCCGATTTACGGCTCAACCCGCGACATGAAGATTATTTCAGCGCACTCGAGCATCTTTCGGAAGCGGCTGATAGCCGAAAAATTGTCCTGTTTCTGGGGTCGAACATTGGTAATTTTGCCCAGGATGAAGCGATTAAATTTTACCGGCAACTGCACGACCAGTTACTGCCCGGCGACCTCGTACTGACGGGTTTCGATCTGCAAAAGCATCCTGCCGTGATTCATACCGCTTATAATGATCGGCAGGGTCTGACGCGGGCGTTTAATCTGAACTTGCTTCGACGGATCAATCGTGAACTTAGTGCCAATTTTGACCTGGCTGCTTTTGATCATTACGAAAGTTACAACCCCGAAACAGGCGAAGCTCGCTCGTATTTAGTGAGCCAGAAAAACCAGACTGTACGGATCGATGCAGTAGATATGGACGTAGCATTTTCCTACGGTGAAATTATTCATACTGAAATCTCCCGGAAATTTACGCGCAAACAGATCGAGCAATTGGCGCAGGAAACGGGATTTAACGTAACGGGTTGGTTCACAGATTGCAAAGAATACTTTGCTGACGTACTATTTGAACGCTAATTCAAGCCTGCGGAAGTCATTTATCCTGCCTGTCCTAAGAAATACATAAGAGCAATCAATCCAGCCATAAGGGCCGACCAACTCCAGATGCTTCGCTGGCCTGGGGCGGGACCGCTACGTAGTATCTGAACACCAAGGGGTATCAAGGCTGTACAAAGTCCAGCCGTAGCCAGAACCGACGCCAGCGAACTCCCTTTAAGAACGCCCAGCATCAACACTGACATTGTTCCCAGTGCAATAGAGCGTAGCAGATTCAATACACCGTAAAGATAAGCGCCGATAGCCAGTATAATCCATCCGAAAAGAATGGCTGCTGATAACGTAGCAACTATGTGAAATGCACCGTAGGAATCAGCAACGGCCTTTGTCGCTAGCTGCAGATTCTGAACCTCGACCAGCTGAAATGCTAGATGATTTATACCGTAATGAAAAGTGCGGGCGAAGAGCCCCAGCATCACGAACGTTCCTCCCCAGGTTGCCCAGCCAGGCTTAGTTTGTCCAATTAATTGGGCTAGTACACTAATCGCTGGCCACAATAGAATATTTCCCGCCAAAAAGAGATTGTAAGAAGTGGTGATGAGCGTCGGATATTCGTCAAACGCTTTTAGCTGATCGGGAAAGAAAAAATGAAATTGGATACGTAGCAGACTACCGGCCAGAAGTAGAAATGGTCCCAGTATCATTGATGTTCCGCCAACCCACCGACCCGGAAATTGAAAGGTTTCTGCTTTATACATAGACAATTATCTGGTTATCATTTTATTCTATTAAATGTATGTAATAAAAGGTACTATGTTATGCATATTACACGGGTGGATAAAAAAAGAAATAAACGGTAAAACGTAAGGACGCGGTAAAAACAAACAGGCCCAACCAGTGTGGCTGAGCCTGTTTCAATTACTGCAAACCTACATTACTGTTTATCCCACCAAACGCGTGTATCTAAATTGTCTGGCCCCTGACGAGTAATCGCTTCAGTGACTTTCGTCTGATTGACGGATATTTCTGCGTCGGGATAGCTCAATCTGTTAATAAAATTACCCTTGATTTCTTTGCCAGGGTAAGGGTTTGGCGTCAGAACTGGAAAACCACTCCGGCGGAAATTCGCAAACGCTTCGGGGCCGTTCAGGAATGAAGCAACCCAATATTGCGTATTGATCAATGCCAGACCGTTAGCGGCTACGTATGGATTTTTCTGCAAATACGTAGCAATATCAGCGTCGGCAATAACCGTGGCAGGGCCATAGTCGGCTAGTTGCTTCATATGAGCCGTTACACCTGCGTTATAAAAATCAGCTGCATTGCCTGTTGTCCAACCCCGTTGAGCGGCTTCGGCCAGCAGCAGTTGCGTTTGAGCGTACGTAACCAGAAAGTTGGGAGCAGTTAAGCCGCCCATGCGCGTACGATCCAACTGCGAATAATCGTAAAAACTTGCCAGGCCATCGGCCGTAGCGCGCGCGCCAATTGTACCGTTGTCAAAGCCCAGTGGCATCCCAATTTGCACAGATGGGTCGCGATTAGCTCTGGCTGTGGTTTGCTCGGGGCCACTCTTGGCCCCAACGTACCGGACGGCAATCGCTGTTAACCGAGGATCGGCCGTTGTTTTCAGGTAAGTAACAAAATTGCCGGTGAGATAATAGTTCGCAGCTTCGGTTGAGTTTAACGTAACACCCACGGGATTCTGGTAATTAGAATTATTACGAACCGCAAAATTGTCAGCGTTCGATTGCATTAGGCCAGCCGCAACAGCTTTCTGAACGGTGGATTGGGCCAGTGCGGGATTCACTTTCGATAGCCGCATGCCAGCACGTAGCAGCGTCGAAGCCGCTAGTCTTTTCCACTTGGTCACATCACCAGCATACATAATATCGGCCGATTCAATCGTTTTGCTCGCATCTAAAGCAGCGGGGGCTTCGGTCAGCTCTTTTATGATATCGTTGTAGATACTTTCCTGAGTATCATATTTCGGCGTAATGTTCAACCCTAGATACCCTAATCCGGCTTCGGAATAAGGAACATCTCCATACGTATCGGTAAGTACCATCGATACATACGCTTTCAGGATGCGAGCCATGTTGTACAGATTACTACGGTTGGCATCTGACTTCGTTTTAGCCAGCACATCAACCAGGTAGCGGACATTGTCTCGATAATAGCGTTGCCAAAGGGCAGCATTTGCTCCGGCAGAGCCCCGATTGTCAATGTTGAAATTCCCACCTGATATAATACCAGAATTGGGTGAAAACATCTGCTGGACAATGGGTTCCTCAAAAATCAGTATCTGAGAGGGAAAGGCGGTATTGACAATGGCATTGTTAAACGTAAAAACCGGATTCAGGGCCATTGTTGCCGTTGGGTTTGTGTTGAGTTGATCAAACCCATTTTCGCAACTACTGGCACTGATCAGCAGGGCAGTCAGACCGATATAAAGACTTGTTTTTTTCATGATTGAAGAATTTTTTTGGTCAAGTTTACGACCTAACGTTTCTGGCGCGGGCCGTAAACCTCAAACCTCTTTAGAATCGAACATTCAGGTTAAAACCAATGCTACGTGTGATGGGAAGCCCTGTTGACTCCAGCCCAATCAGGTTATCGGAGCTAAAACCGAACTGCTCAGGATCGATGTTGGGTACCCATTTTTTCAAAACCGCTACGTTGTTCGCTACCGCACTGATGCGTATACCTTTGATAAACAGCGATTGCGGCAACAACCTGGTGAAATCGTAGCCGAGGCTGATTTGACGAAGCTTCCAGAAACCAGCGTCGTAAATAACCTGTTCGCCCAGGCTCTTCGATCGACCGACTGAATAATAGTCCTGTACAAACGCACGAACCGCGTTTGCTTCGCCTTTATCGTTCACACCAACGCCCACCATCTTATTATCCGGATCGCCCCGTCCAACTAACGTTTCTTTCTGTAAACCATGACGGAATGCATTCAGATTCGTACCCGAAATCATTTTGCCGCCTAGTTTGAAATCAATTAATACCGATAAACTAAGCCCTTTGTAATTAAACGTATTCGTGATGCCTCCTATGTATTTCGGCAAGGCTGATCCGAACGAAATGGGCGTAGCGGTCCGGTTAGCAATTCCATCGTTGCCGTGAACGATACGTCCCTGTGCATCACGTGCATAGCCATACGTATACAACTGACCTAGCTCCTGACCAACAACCTGGCGAAGTTCACCTACGTAAATGCCGGTACCAACAACAATTTGTTCGCCCTGTTTGTCATTATTGATGTCTTTTCCTGGGGTTCCATCATCGTCTGTTAGCAGACGTAGCAGTTTGGTCTTGTTATACGATCCGTTCAACGTAACGTCCCAGGAAAAATCTTTTGTGCGGATTGGGGCTAAGTTCAGCAGCACTTCAACCCCACGGTTGCGGCTTTCTCCACTGTTGATCAGCGTGCTTGTATAGCCCGACGCGTCGGAGGTTTGAGCCGCTACGATCTGATCGCTCGTAACCTTATTATAGTACGCGAAATCCAGGCCAACGCGGCTATTGAACATTTTCAACTCCAGCCCTACTTCTGTTTCAGCTACTCGGCTGGGTTTAAGTGTGGCGTTTGGTATTGTGTTAGACGTGATTGTACCAACGGGCTGACCCGCTCCCGCAGGATTTGGAAACAGGTTAGCAGCGACGCCATAGAACAGGTTGTTCGAGTAAGGTGCTACGTCACCATCGCTGCCCACTTCGGCGTAAGCCGCCCGGATCTTACCAAAATTCAGGAAGTCGGGTAGCTTGTTAAATGCCTGAGAGAAGACGAAGCTACCTGTTATGGATGGGTACAGAATGCTCCGATTGCCTGGTGCCAGCGTCGAGAACCAGTCGTTACGTACCGTTCCGTTTAAAAACAAGACGTCTTTGAACGAAAACTCCGCTGCTGCATACAGCGAATTTACTTTCCGTTCGCTCAAACCATAGAGTGGATCTTTTACGCGGCCGTTTTGTGGAACATACAGACCACGTACAATGAAGTCCGTAACCAGTACGCTATTCAGATCACTCCGGCGATAAAGCTGGTTGCCCCCTAACGTGAGATCTATGCCTAGAACGCCCAGCTTACGATTGGCCCCAATCAGGAAATCGGCGTTTATTTCACGGAACCGGCGAGCCTCCTGAACGTAGTTTCCATTAACGAACCCACTAGGGGCAGCGGCCAGAGAAGCCTGGCCGGTCGGGAAGTTATAGTCCTGATCGCGCGACCAGTAATCCTGTCCTACCCGGCCCTGCAAATATAGCCAGTCAGTGAAGTTATAGCGGGCAGAGATATTGCCAAACAACCGGTCCCGGCGAATATTTTCGAACTTATAATTCATCACGAAGTAAGGGTTCGTGCGGTTCATAAACCGCGAATAAATGAACTCGTTACCTGTAGATGGATTGATCTGGTTGGCTTCCAGAACGTCCAGCGGCATGGAGTTGGCCAGGGTATAAATGACCGTTGGCGTACTGTTGTCCTGCTGGGCAATCTGCGGTGGATTTTTTGTGTACTCGTTCGAGTAATTGATGGTGCCCGTAACGGTTAGTCTTGTCGACAGATTGTAGCTGAAGCCAAGGTTAATGGTTTTCCGGTTATACGTATTATTTCGTGTAATTCCTTTGTTATCCAGATTGGACAGAGATAAGTTGAAACCGCCTTTTTCGCTGCCCGACGAAATCGCGACCGAGTTTGTCCAGGTAGAACCATCCCGGTAGAACGTATTGATTCGGTTACGCACCGGCTCATAAGGTAGTGTTATGCCTCCAAACAATACCTGAGTTTGACCGGCAAACTTCTCGCCAAAACTCCACACACCGGAGGTTGGGTTCGGCGCCGTTGGTCGAACGCCGTATTCTCCCTGCCCATATTCGTACTGATAATCCGTAAAATCCATAGGATGGTCGGTCGTGAAGTTGGTATTGTAAATCACGCCGATGCCCTGCCCTGTTCCTCTGGTTTTGGTCGTAATCAGGATAGCGCCGTCTTTCGCCCGAGAGCCGTAAAGCGCAGCTGCCGTACCCCCTTTTAATACGGTCATTCCTTCAATGTCGTCGGGGTTAATAGACGACAGGCCGTCGCCACCGTCGGAGTAGTTCGAGCCACGGTTGCTGATGGAGTTGTCGCTACCGGTGTTCCCGTTGTTCTGACCAAAGTTCGTATTATCGATGGGCACACCATTGACGACAATAAGCGGGCTATTCTGGCCTGAAAAGGAAGACTGCCCACGAATCCGGATTTTACTCGTACCCGCTGCACCCGTACCGAGGCTGCTGATGTTTACACCTGCAATCTTACCCTGGAGCGCGTTCATGAAATTAACGGTACGGTTGGTGGTAACCTGCTCAGGATTAACGATGGCTGTAGCATAACCGAGCCGTTTCGCTTCTTTCTTGATACCCAGCGCTGTCACCACTACTTCGCCCAGGTTCTGTTCTGCTTCCTGTAACGTAACGGTCAGTTGTGTCTGATTCCCAACCTCAATTGTCTGACCCGCGTAGCCAATGGCGCTGAAGACCAACGTAGCATTAGCCGGGATGTTTAACGAGAAACTACCATTGCCATCTGTTGTGGTTCCTAACTGCGTATTTCTAACTAGAATGTTTACGCCCGGAACAGGCTGCTGATCTTTACCGGAAAGGACTCTGCCAGTTACCCGACGATCCTGAGCCTGAGTGATATGTGCGATCAACAGTGCTATCCATAAAAATAGGCAACAGGGGCTGACCTTTGTTCGTATAGTGTGTTTCATTATGGGATAGGAAATTGATTGGAGTTCAGTTACTTGAATAAGACAATTAATTAGCACTTAGTTGAAATTTATAAAGTGCCTAAATCGATGTATCTACTACGTTATTTTATAATTGGAGGAAAAAATTTGGAAATGTTAAAATCACTAATCACCTTTGCCTATAAAACTAAGAGAGTATATATAGTTACTCGATCAGACACGTATGAACATTGAGCAACGGCCCCTGATTCTAAAGCGTATAAATGCTTATTCCGCACCCTTCGTCATGTCCTCGATGATGGAGATGGGTTGTTGTTGAGATTCCTCTTTCATTGGCCAAAGCAGCTAGCGTTTTACTTCAGGCTGGAAACGGTCAAATACGTGACCTAACCCATTTAGTCCGTAATTTCTGAGCAAACAAGCGTTTGCTTTTCATAATCCTAAATACTATACTTAATCTGTATAGTAAATATATAATAGACATTTCAATCTTAATTCACACAGATATGGTCCTAACAGAAAACCCAGCAGCTATTCAGTTAACCCCAACATTATCTGCCGAGCAAACGGCTTTCTTTGATAAAAATGGCTTTTTGCATATTAAAAACTTTGTCGACCGCGATGTTGTCAAAAGCTTCATCCGGGAGTTGCAACGTATTGAAGCCAACTGGGTTGCGGAAAAAGTCGATAAGATTAATGGTACACCAATTAAATACGGTCGCGATGAGAATGGCCAGTTGATTGTTCAGCGCTTTGCGTTTGCTTCGTTGTTCAGCCCGGTATTACACGAATTTTTGCAGGACGAGCGCCTAAAAGCCCTGGTCGAGCTGCTGCAGCCTTACGACGGACGTATCGGCGAGGGGGAGAAAGATGGCCTGGTTGTCAATCACTACGTTCGGACGCCGGAAAGCAATTTCTCCCGCATGGGTTGGCATACCGATAGTCCGCGCGATCTGTTTCTGGGACACCGGATTCGCCCGATGCTCAATGTAGGGCTGCATTTAGATGATTGCCCAAGAACGAATGGCGGACTACGTGTTTTGCCGGGAACCCATAAGCAGAATACGCTCCTGACGCTGTTCCGGAAGCGGCAATTCATTGATCACCGTCCCGATCCGCGCGAAGTGGGATTCGACATTGAAGCGGGCGATTTAACGGTTCACAACGGTAGTCTGTGGCACCGGGTTGAACAGTCGCCGAATCTGGGCGCCGAGAGTCGACGTCGGGTCATGTACATTCCGCTGGTTACGGGTGAGTATCAGCCTAAAAGCGCAGCCAGCAAAACACCATTCTACCACCGCTTTAGCAAGATTCTGCGGTAGTTCCGAACTAACTAAGTATTGGGCTTATGCATCTCAACTGGCTTGCTTTTGCGGTTCCGTTTTTTCTAATCCTGATGGGACTGGAATACCTCGTTGCGAAATGGCAACAGAAAAACTATTTCCGTTTCAATACGTCCGTTGCAAACTTGAACGTCGGTATTGCTGAGCGATTGCTGGATAGTTTTACGGTTGGGGCGTTCTATTTTGTCTACGATTATCTGCATCGCCACTACGCACTGTTCGACATTCCGGCGAATGGCTGGGGCTGGGTTGGCCTGCTGATCGCGACGGATTTTGTCTGGTACTGGTACCATCGACTGGCGCACGAAATCAACGTATTCTGGGCGGTGCATGTGGTGCATCATCAGAGCGAAGATTTTAACTACACGGTTTCGGCACGTATTACAGTATTTCAGGCCGCTGTGCGTACTGGTTTTTGGGCAATTTTGCCAATTATCGGGTTTCCTGCCGGGATGATTACCGCCATTTTACTCGTGCATGGCCTATACCCGTTTTTTATCCACACCCGAACCATTGGCAAACTGGGCTGGCTCGAATACGTGCTGGTTACGCCTTCGCACCATCGGGTGCATCATGCCAGCAATCCGCAGTATCTGGATAAGAACTACGGCGACATGTTTATCATTTGGGACAAGCTGTTCGGTACGTTCGTCGAAGAGAAAGAGGAACCCGTGTATGGATTGACGAAGCAACTCGATAGCCACAGCTTTTTGTGGCAGCATTTCCATGGGTTGCTCGAAGTGCTGGTTGCGGCCAGTAGAGCCAACGGTTGGAAAGCAAAACTGGCGGTTCTATTTGGCAGACCTGACACCGTCGATCCCACGATTCGGCAGGAGCTGGAAATCCGGTTTCTGTCCACCAGTGCTGCCGAACGGTCTGTTAGCCATAACAGAAGCCGACGTTTTCGGGGCTACGTTGCCGGGCAACTGGCCGCTACGTTGCTCATTTTATTCACGTTTCTGCTATTCGACCAGTACGTACTCGGTCATTTCCAATTCCTAACGGCCCTGTTTATTCTGCTTACGCTGATCAACTGCGGGGCTCTGCTTGAACAGCGGCAGTGGGTACTTTATCTGGAAATCGGCCGGGTAGGAGTACTGTGGCTGGCGTTGTACAGTTTGCTGGGCGATCCTATGCTGATCGTGCTGGGTTACATTGGGGCGCTGTCGCTCTGGGCGTATTTCTCACTTCTTCAGAAACGCTATTTTCAACTGGTTTACGGATTTGGACTTCAGTCCGTCGATAAGGATTGATAAACAACAACTGACATGACACTTGAATTTGAAAATGAATTAGGCGATATTCGGACAGTTAGCAGTACGTTGTACCGCACCCGAACGGAACGTGTTCGTCCTTTAACAACGGGTGATCCAGCCCCTTTTTTCAGCCTTACTGGTGCACCCAATAATTGGCGGGCGTCCGTTTTTTCACAGAATTCATCAGAGCGTACTACGTCTGTACTGGACCTGGTCAGCGTTCGACCTTTAGTCGTTAGTTTTTATTGCCCATGCTGGGGGCGTTATGCACGCCCTTATCTGGATTCGCTGGTTCGGCTTAATCAGGATCTGCTACTGGCCGGTGCAGAGCTGGTTGTGTTCTCCAATGAGTCGCCCAGCGTATTGGAACGGCAGGTAAAAGGACTGGATTTTCGCATAGCTTACGATGCGGAGTCGTCGGTAGCGCAACGGTTTGGCGTGTATAGCGAAGATAACCCGGTCTGGGAGCGCATATCGGGAATTTCTGAGGATGCGTTTACGCCAGCACTCTACGTAATTGGGCCGGATCGTCGGATTGCCTATCATTTTCTGGACGAGAACTTTGATCGTTCACTCGATCAGGAGACCATTTTCAACGTCGTTCGTGATCTTAACCTCGCTCATTATGAAACGCTTTAAGAAATCAAAATCACCTAAGTCATTAAATCCATATTCACGTTTTTTCTTCGGCTTATGGATCGTTGCTATGGCTGCAACTGTCGGCTTTCGGCAAATCGAGACTCGTGTTTCTGATAGCCCGTCTTACAAGGCCCAAATCGAGCAGTGGCATCAGGATCGGGTAAATTCTCTGAAAAGCGAAAATGGCTGGCTGAACCTGGCGGGTCTTTTCTGGCTGAACGAAGGGAAAAACTCGCTCGGCCGTGGGTCGGATTTCGACGTACCGTTTCCGGGTGCCGCTACGTCCGTTAAGCTAGGCTCATTTGAGCTGCAAAATGGCGAGGTTCGATTCACGCCCGAAGAGGGTGCGGCCGTATCTGTTGATGGAAAAACTATAACCGAACCGATTGTCGCTTTTTCGGAAACAGGCAAGCCGCCTGTACTGGCCAATGGCTCGCTACGTTGGGTAGTCATTAAACGTGGCGATAAATATGGCGTTCGGTTACGCGATCTGGAAAGTTCATTTCTGAAAGAATTTCATACGATCAATCGCTATCCGGTTAACGAAAACTGGCGGATCAAAGCGAGATTGGAAGCACCCACGACGCCCAGGACGATTCCAATTCTGAACGTGTTGGGTCAGACAACGCAAACGCCTTTAGCGGGTACACTGGTATTTGAGAAAGGCGGAAAAACGTATCGGCTCGACGCGGTTGGCGAAGGCGAAAAGCTGTTTATTCTGTTTGGCGACGCAACTAACAGCCACGATACGTATGGCTCGGGCCGATTTCTATATGCTGATAAACCTAGCATAGATTCGGATAACGTAACAACGCTCGATTTCAATCAGGCTATCAATCCGCCCTGTGCGTTCACGCCCTACGCGACCTGCCCATTACCTCCCAAACAAAATAAACTGGCTTTCGCAATTACGGCCGGAGAAAAACGGTACGGTGATCACTGACGGTACGACCTGCGTTTTCATGAAAAGTGATCGAAATGATGGAGCCGCGTTTTTCCGGGAATTGCCCTATCAGGATCAGGTGAATCTGGTCTGGCAGCGTGGCCTACTACTCGAAGCGCGACGACTGCCGGGTTTCTGGCTGCATCTGTACGCTGTCGATACGTTTTTTGTAGAAATGTGGGTGTGTCAGCGCCGGTACGACGTTACGTTGGTCCGGCTGCTGGATCATATAAATGAGTTAGAGCCGTATATTGACAAAATTTCACTTGGCAACGTATTGTCAACCTAACGCTGCTCTGTTTCCGCTGATACGCTTAACGAACAATGATTAACTCTTCCCGCACACTGGCCGCAACAGGTCTGCTTTCCAAACTTCCGAATGTTGGTACAACCATTTTTACCGTCATGTCGAAACTGGCTACCGAAACGGGAGCCATTAATTTGTCGCAGGGATTTTCGGGGTTCGATTGTTCGCCTGAATTAGTATCGTTGGTTGAGCATTATTTACGGAACGGGTTTAATCAGTACGCACCCATGACGGGCGTTCCGGCGTTGCGCGAAGCGTTGGCGCAGAAAACATTTGAGCAATATAACGTAGCGTACAATCCGGAAACCGAAGTGACCATTACGTCGGGCGCTACCGAAGCGATCTTCGCTGCCGTTACGTCGGTAGTGCGTCCGGGAGATGAGGTGATCGTACTCGAACCGGCCTATGATAGCTACGTACCCGCCATTGAACTGAACGGGGGCATTCCCGTATACGTAACGCTGACTCTGCCCAGCTATGCCATTGACTGGCAGGCGATTGCTGAGAAGGTTACGGATAAAACCCGGCTGATTCTAGTCAATACGCCCCACAATCCAACGGGGCACGTCTGGACACGTAGTGACCTGAACCAACTGGCCGACCTAATCCGCGACCGCGACATCTGGATTGTGAGCGACGAAGTGTACGAACATATTCTGTTCGATGGACGGTCGCATCATTCGCTTATGACGCATCCTGAATTGCAGGAGCGAACGTTTGTAATAGGTTCGTTCGGAAAAACATTTCACATTACCGGCTGGAAAATTGGCTACTGCCTGGCGCCGGTTAATTTGACAACTGAATTTCGTAAGATTCATCAGTATCTGACGTTTAGTACGGTTACGCCTATTCAGTACGCCTTAGCCGACTACCTGAAACAGCCCGAGCATTACCGCCAGTTGCCCGATTTCTACCAGCATAAGCGTGATTTGTTTCTGGAAGGGCTGCGCGGTTCGCGTTTTACATTTACCCCCGCCGAAGGAAGTTTCTTTCAAACGGTTTCGTACGCTGCCGTTTCCGACGAGCCGGATTATGATCTGGCGGTTCGTTTGACCAAAGAAATTGGCGTAGCGTCCATTCCGGTTTCTGTATTTTATCATCAGAGGAATGATTACCAGATACTTCGGTTCTGTTTTGCCAAAGACGACGCCACGTTACAGGAAGCTGCCGAACGACTAAGCCGATTGTGAATTTATTCCTTGATTAACCCGTATGAAAAATGAGAATAGCGAGCCATCGTTGAATGGATCAAATGCGTTACGTTCGTCAGCCCTGGAATGCCCGATTGATGGCGTTAAGATGAACGAGAGTAAAGCGCGGACAGTTGCTTTTGGAGTTCTGCTGCTTATAGTGGCTTTTCTACTGACATCCTTCTGGCCGATATTGCTTTTTATGTTAATGGATTTTGCTCTACGCGCATTCAACTACGGTACATACAGCCCGCTGGCGCGAATAAGTGATCAGGTTGTCAGGGTGCTGGATTTCCCGGTTCGGCTGGTTGATCAGGCTCCCAAGCGTTTTGCTGCCGGAGTTGGACTTATCTTCTCAATAACTCTGCTCATAGTACAGGCAGTAGGGCTCAATACGTTCGTGCTGGCGGGTATACTAGCTGTGTTTGCTGCTTTAGAATCATTAGCTGGTTTTTGCGCCGGTTGCTACGTATACACTTTTCTCCCCTCGTTTCTGAAAAAATAGGTTTACTTCATTTTATCCGCGTTGCAACGGGTCAGCTGAAGAAGTGCGGCTATTTTAACCAGGTAAGTTGTCAGGTATGAAGAAAATCTTTTTGGTTGCTTTAGCGAGTCTATACGTTGTTGGGGTTGCACAGATGAGTTACGCGCAGTCCAGGCCCAATATTGTGTTGATTTACGCAGACGATTTAGGGTTTGGTGATGTGAGTTGCTACGGGGCCACTAAAATTAAAACGCCTAATATTGATCAGGTGGCTGCTGAGGGATTACGGTTTACGAATGCGCACGCATCGTCAGCAACGTGCACGCCCTCACGTTTTTCTCTCCTGACAGGTCAATACGCCTGGCGAAAGTCGGGAACGGGTATTGCTCCGGGCGATGCTGCTCTGATTATTCCAACTGATCGGTTAATATTGCCCGGTATGCTTCAGAAAGCCGGTTACAAAACAGCCGCAATCGGTAAATGGCACTTAGGGCTGGGTCCTAAGGGGGGGGCCGACTGGAATGGCGATATAAAACCCGGACCGCTGGAAATTGGCTTCGACTATTCGTTTCTGCTACCTGCCACGGGCGACCGCGTTCCCTGCGTATATGTAGAGAATCATCGAATTGTCGGTCTGAGCCCGAACGATCCGATTCAGGTGAGCTACGTAGCGCCAGTGGGTAATGAGCCTACCGGGAAAAATAATCCTGAGCTTCTTAAAATGAAGTTTTCGCACGGCCACGATCAGACTATCATAAACGGGGTGAGTCGCATTGGGTATATGAGTGGTGGAAAATCGGCGCGGTGGGTCGATGAAGATATGGCGGACGTACTGACCCGCAAAACCGTTGAGTTTATGGAAGCAAATCAGAAGCAGTCGCAGCCGTTCTTCGTTTATTTTGCTACGCACGACATTCACGTACCGCGCTTACCCAACGCTCGTTTTGTTGGTAAGAGCGGCATGGGGCCACGTGGCGACGCCATTCTACAGTTAGACTGGTGTGTAGGAGAGATTACAAAAGCACTTGATCGCTTAGGTCTTACAACCAATACGTTGCTTATAATCAGTAGCGATAATGGTCCGGTTATAGACGATGGCTATCAGGATCAGGCCGTTGAAAAGCTGAATGGGCATAAACCCGCTGGGCCGTTACGTGGTGGCAAATACAGCGCGTTTGATGCCGGAACGCGCGTTCCGTTTTTGGTACGTTGGCCGTTACAAGTAAAAACAGGTACATCAGACGCATTGGTCAGCCAAATAGATATGTTTGCTTCATTAGCGGCTCTGACCGGGCAAACACTCGCTACCAATGAAGGTCCTGACAGCTTTAATTCGCTGGAAACGATTCTAGGCAAAAATCGGGACGACCGTCAGTATGTAGTCGAGCAATCCTTAAATAGTACACTATCGGTGTTAAAAGGCCGATGGAAATACATAGAACCGAATAGCGGGCCAGCGATCAATAAAAATACGCATACCGAATTAGGCAACGATTCCAAGCCTCAGTTATACGATTTGAAAACGGATTTAGGCGAAACAAAGAACGTAGCAGAGCAACATTCACAGATTGTCGGCGAGTTGGGCGGATTACTGAAAACGGTGAGGGAAACAAAGCAAAGCCGCTAACGTAGCGTTTTGATAACTACGATAGCGGCTTGCCTGGCCGTTAGAAGTCCGTGTTAGACGGAGTATTTTTGGTTGCAAAACTGCTGAATCCGATCTCGACTTCGTTTCAGCCGCATTTTAACTGCACTTACCTTAATATTATATAGTTTGGCCAACTCTTCAATGCTTACCCCTTCTTCATATTTCTGACGTAGCAATCGCTGCTCTGATAAGGGTAAACTTGCCATCGCCTGACGAACCAGTTCCAGGCTTTCTTCCTCAGCCAGGCCTTCTCGGGAATCCGTAAGATTTGCTTCTAAAACTGTATCGATTGATGTTGTAGGCAACCGTTTGGCCAAACGAAGCTGGTCTGAGCAGTAGTTGTGAGCAATTGAATTGAGCCAGGTAGAAAAGCTAGACCGTTGCTGAAAATTATTGAGCTTACTAAAGGCTTTCATAAACACATCGTGGGTGAAATCCTGCGCCACTTCAGCGTCCTTGGTCATAAACAGGCATCGTTTATATACTTTCGAGACGTAGCGTTTGTAAAGCGTTTCAAAACATTGATTAGGCTGGTTGGAAAGGTATTGACGAATCATCTCTTCGTCGGTGGGGAAACTATTTTTCATAGGTTTAAGAATAGGCTAATAGAACGTAAACTCAATTACATCAGAATTACAATTTGTGTGGGTTTATGATGCAATAATTTTTATAAGGCAGCTAATCAACGTAGCAACTAACTAATTGATAAACATTTTTAGAATTATTGGCTACACTATTAATGGAAATTTTTAATAAAATGACGACTACTAGTTATCATTCAACAATGAATTTCTGGTTTTAACCTACGTCATTTGCTGTACTTAGTAATTCATATTATAGCGTCTTTTCACTACGTATAATTAATGCTATACTTATAATTAACCTTTAGCTAGAAACTTGTTTTAAAAAAAAGTACATAAAGGTACTAAATGTGAAAATAGCTTTAAATACTTGTCCTGAAATATTTAATTTTTTTAATAACAAGTTTGAAATTTATTATATGGTAAATGAAAGAGATACATTTTTTATAATGAGGTGCTAAGAACGCACAGTTATTGATAAATAATAAAGACTTGAATACAAGTGACAGGGAGCTGTTTACTCGATAAAATCAGCGAAAAACAAACAAAGCTTTTTAGTAGTGATGAATATTTTTTGCTTAGTACAATACGATATTCTGAAACAAAATCTTTCATAAAATTTAATTCCAGATATAGCTATACACTACAAGTATATATATAAAGATTTTGGTGAATATAAATAATTAGGTAAAAATACTCATGAGACTTGTTTGCGCTATTATTCATGTGTACTTAAAAAGATATGAAATTATCTTAAATTAATATATGATAACGTAAGTTTTTTGTTAAAAAGAATGATTATTTAGGATTTTTCAGAAGTAAAATTTTTTAAATATGTACTTTCCGGTACAAGATTGTTGAATATAAGACCGTAATATTACTTAGGTTTTCCCTCGCCATCAATCGCCCATATATTGGCGTTTTAACAGCAAGTATAGAGTTACTAATTAATAGAT
The DNA here is from genome assembly GCF_048594605.1 of Spirosoma sp. Classification (GTDB taxonomy): domain Bacteria; phylum Bacteroidota; class Bacteroidia; order Cytophagales; family Spirosomataceae; genus Spirosoma. Next base: position 29,005 of record NZ_JBMDWV010000363.1, on the reverse strand, counting down.
GACACCCTGAAGAAACTCGGATGATTAGCAGCGTTTTTAGGGAAAAGCATCTACCCAATCAATTAACATCACCTTTTTACTCCTCTTTAATCATGAAAAAAGTTTATCGTAATCTGTGTAATCCGAATAGTGGGTATTCAGGATTTCTGCGTATGGTTGTTTTAGGTATCATACTGGCAACGCTCCCAGGCGCCAGGCTTTTGGCAACAACAATCGGATTTCAATCTCAAAGATCTGTAGCTGTATGCCCCACATTTGGCGGTATAGAATACGAGCAATCGACAATATCCTATGAAGGGCAACCCTTATCGATCACTTCTATTGTTACTGGGCTAGTACCGAATACAAGTCAGACCTTTACTTTTACTGTTGATGGTGTGCTTCAGCCTCAAGTGACTGCTACCAGCGACGCGGATGGTAATATAACGGATGCCTTGCGCAAATTAGCGATAGCTTATGCGCCAGGTATGCTAACATTAGGCACGCATACTGCTGTTCTTACGTCTATTAAAATTGGGGATTGTGTGCTTAATATAACGGCCAACAATACAGTGACCGTTGTTGTAATACCCGCTCCGGATTTGACACCAGTAGTTCATACTGCTCCGACCACTCTGTATGGGAATTCTCAGGTATCTTTTGTCGTAGATGTTTTTGAGCTAAATAATTCTCCTACGACTTCTAGTTCGACCCGTAAGGTGAAAGTTTATATCAACAAACAGGAAAAAGTTGATCTTTCCTTTGATGCCACTGCTACGTCGATCGGGGGCTATTCTGTACAGAACAGTGCTTGGAGTTTTGATGATTCCTCAGACGAAAACTACTACATACTCACGGCTAATAACATAATAGAAGCAGGAAGCAAACTTTCCTTTGGCCTGACAGGGGCATTTATGCCTGGTAGTACTTCCGGAACCATGGCACTTTGTTCGGTTATTGCTCCACTAAGTGGGGGAGAGGTAAATAATGCTAACAACACGGACGCGGATAGCGTCACGTACTTTACCAAGTAAGGCCTTCCTGGTTATTGTATTGCTGTATTTATAAAGCCGAAGATTGTTTGGCCTTTGTATACCGACGGGCATTTTTTCGAGTCGGTATGCAAAGGTTTGCTATTTGCAGCAATCAGGATTTCAGATTACTCATTGCTACTACCTGTACCCGGATGTCAATGGGCTGTTAATCAGATTAGTAAGTCATTAAATAACGTGAAATGCAGAAAACTTTTTGATAATATCTGTCGTTATACTAACTCAACTAAACTCACTTCAAGCCAGATGCGCAGATTCTACACTTATCATCCTACTTATTGTTATGATTATACGGAAGAAGTCGCATATAATGGGACCATGGACGCTAATACTTGTTATTGCAGGTTCTCTTTTTCTGTTAGCTGTTGAAGTAATTCTGGATCTGTTTTAACAAGGAATCAACTGACTTTATTGATTATCGAATCGATTTAAGGTTAAAAATATTGGTACTTAAAAAGGCTACGTCAGCAATGAGTGTGGCCTTTTTTGCTAGTGATCATAAGCCTCCGGGTTTCGTTACTTGGTACTTTCGGGCTTTTAAAAGATATCATCGTTCCTAAATACTAGTAAAATTATGTATTTAGTGAAGGGAGATGCTTGGGATAACATAATCACTTTTGTACACCAACGAAAAGCAGCTATATTTTTTATTGTAAGCGATTGAAAATGAGCGCGATGTTGAAATGACTCGAACGCTCAGCCGTCTGCTTAAAGGGGATTTGACTCCACGGAGATTTTCTAGTTTTTGGTACCTTTTAAATCAAAGTTATTTGTGGGGGCTGTACCGTGACTAAAATATTAATTTCAACAAAGTAAGCACTACTTCTGACAGTATTAGAGACTGATTGTGCAAACCAGAAAAAAAAGCACTTACCATTTCTGATAAGTGCTTTTTTTTTGTGGCGGTCCGGACGGGGCTCGAACCCGCGACCCCCTGCGTGACAGGCAGGTATTCTAACCAACTGAACTACCGAACCAATTTTAATTAACGGTTTGCGCTGTCGCTTTCCGTAATTGTGGCACAAAAGTAGGGCCTTTCGCTATTCTGCGCAAGGGACTGCAAAAAAAAGTTTATTACTAACTGCCCGCTGCTACGTGTATAGCTTGGGAATCAGCCCTTTCGTTATAAAAGTTTTTTAGCAAGACCATTATTTTCCTGTAGCCTGTTTTATAGCTGCTGTCTCGGCTGGATCAACGGGTGTTCCATCCTGTTTGAAAACTTCATGAAACCAAACGGCTGGTTCACGGCCATTAACGTATGGCTTTTGCCAACTATCCCACGGTAAGAAGGTCTGCGTTTTGCCAGCCACAAAGCCCCAATTAATCATGCCTACTTTAGCCTTCTTCGCAATCGGCAGATGTGTCTGAAACTTACTGTTAACTCCACGCGCCATATATTCTGTGCAGATGACTGGTCGTCCAAAGGTCTCCAATGCCGGAATCACCTTCTCCAGATCCTCTGGTTTGGAATACTGATGGAACGTAATGATGTCTGAATTGTCGAACTGAACACGCTCTATGGGAGTCCATTTGGTAGAATCCTGCCAATCGGCTGGAGTACGGTACACCCACACTCCTGATGTTAGTGGCTGACTGGCTCCTGCTGCGCGAGACCATTGAAAGACCTGAGGTAACAGATTTCTGACCAGCGTTTTCTTTTCTTCGTCGGGCAGTTCAGTCTTTAGATGATTCTTGCCGTAGCTATTTCCGTTCGTATTGTCTGGTTCATTCCACATGTCCCAGGCCAGAATCCGTTTATCATCCTTAAAGGCACTCACTACGCCTTTTACATAGGCTGCCAGACGCGGATATTGTGATGGATCTTTCAGCGCTGCTGCACCAGGACTTTGTACCCAGCCTGAGTTATGAATGCCTGGGGTTGGGGCGTGTTGCTTGCCGAGTTTAGGAGCCGGGTCCCAGCAGGAATCGAACAGTACCAGCATCGGCCGGATTTTATGCTTGTCGCAAATGGTTAGAAATTGATCAAGGCGCTTTTTAAAACCCGTCGAATCCTGCCATAGTAAATCATGCAAAAAGACACGCATGGTGTTCATGCCAATACCTTCGGCCAAAGCCAGCTCCTTGTCAATCGTTTTTGGATCGAAGGTTTCTGCCTGAAACATTTCCAGCTCGTTAATAGCATTAGCGGGAATGTAGTTGGCACCTACCAGAAAAGGTTCTTTGCTGTACCAGGCATTCGCTCTGTCGGCCGACCACCGTCCTGTTTCGGCGCTCGACGTAGTAGAGGAAAGCGTTGTGTCACCGTTGGCCGCGGCAAGTGAATCCAGCGCTTTCTGTTCGCTTTTATTTGCTGATTTGCAACCGTTCAGACTAAGCAAAGCCGCGAGAATGGCAGGTAAAATGAGTGTTCGCATGTGACTTTATGAAAATTAATGAAGAAAGAAGTGGGAGGCTTTATTGAGTTTACTACGTTATTCTGTAGGAACAGGCATTGATTTTTTAGGAACAGGCCTGCCAAAATTAGGGGAGCCGTCGGCGGTCCAGGTGAACGGTTGAATATGGGGGGCGCGTTTGTCGCCACAGCCATCTGTCGCCGAAGGATTGGCATGATAAATCATCCAATCCTGTTTCCCGTCGGCCGACCGGAAAAAACCGCCGTGTCCTGGTCCCCAAACACCATTTTCGGGAGCCTGCGTAAATACTGGACCATTATATTTTATCCAGTTTCTTGGGTCAAGTAAATCACCCTTTCCGTTATAAGTTAACAAACCGAGACTATAATCGAGCCAGCAGGCATTTGCGGAGTAGACAATGAATAAACTGTCGTTATGCCGTAAGAACTCTGGCCCTTCATTGACATAAATTTTAGGTACTTCACCGTTTTTCTGCCATTCCTGTGGTACGTCGCCGTGGAGTTCCCAGGGTTGATCGGGCTGCGATATCTTGACACGGTCACCATCTATTGTCCACGGGTTTTTTAACCTGGCAAGGTATATATCCTGACGGCCATTGGTGTTTCCTTCCCAACCCGACCAGGCTGCATACAACTGCCCATTATAGTCGATAACCGACATGTCAATGGCCCAGTGGTTACCCTGATCGCCAATTTTCCCTTTCATCATCCATTCGCCCTGCATTGGATCAGGCGATGAGTTTTCAATGACCCAAACCCGGTGAGTGAGATTATTGAGCGAATCGGCTGAAAAGTAAATGTACCAGCGGTTATTAAACGAGTGAATCTCTGGCGCCCACAATTCTTTAGAATAAGGTTTACCCGCTGGTGGCGTATAAATGACTTTGCTCTCGGCTGTACTAAGATCGGCCATGTTACGGGTTTTCCAGAGCGTCAGGTTACGGCCGGTGGTGTTCATGTAGTAATACCAGCCGTCTTTCTGTAGCACCCATGGGTCCGGACCTGAATTTTTGATTGGATTTGTAAAGGTCCGTTGGGTCTGTAGCGCATGAACTACGAGGAACGTAGCAAGAAACGCGCTTTTAAAAAGCCGAGTTTTCGGCAGTAGATGGAACATGATCCAGGAAAAGGTTCGTCTGGTATAGTAAAGAACAATATACTCGTTTTTACCCCTTCCTATGTCTAGTCAATTGTTTACTGAGGTGTTTCCGGGCTTAGTCTCGCAATCCACGTCGGTACATTCTCCGTAAAAGACAAGTGAATGGGATTGCACCTGAAAATTCAATGACTCCCCTACGTTCGTTTTAATAAAGTGTAAACGCGGATCACAGAATTCTTTCACCCGGTGACAGTCTGTGCAGACTAAATGCCCATGTTGCTGTCGTCCAAGCGATTTTTCGTAGCGGCTTTTTATGTTGTCTTCGTCGCCAAACTGATGTCGCTGAACCAGCCCATATTCGACAAATACCTCTAACGTATTGTAAACTGTTGCCCGACTCACAGGGTATGATTTCTGCTGCATGGCCAGGTATAAATCTTCGGCATCAAAATGGTCGGTCCGCGAATATACCTCATCAAGAATAGCAAAACGCTCTGAGGATCGACGTAGCCCTTTTTCCAGAAGTGACTTTTCCAGCCTGATTCGGGCAGCGGCCAGTATTGATTGTGACTCTTCCATACTGATTTAAAATTTAGAAAGGAACCGGTCAATAACCAGTTCCTTTTCCTGCGTTCTACTAACCTAACCTATGAGTTGTCTTTAATAACTGATCTACTTCCATGAGCAGCGTAGCTTCATTCATCAGCTGAATAAGCTCATTGATTTCGTCCTCTGAAAACAGAACAAAATAGTTGGACATGGGTGTTTTGAGAAGCCATTCTTTGCCGTGCGTTGTGAAAAAAGGACGCATAGCGGTTCGGTTCGTTATGACTTCCTGATAGGATACAAATTCCGCTTCAGCCAGAATAAACAGCGAATTTTTGTAGGCGAGATTATACGACCGACAGCCTGCGCAATAGCCAACGTAACCGCTTTCGTTTTGTGACAGAGTTTTCAGATGATGTTGATGGTCCATATTTACCTCGGAATAAGATTCGTCTAATTGGCCTGACTTTTAAGCAGTTGATAATGATTTAGTATACGTAGCGCCTGCGGCAAGCCTAATCCTAATAAAATCCAGCCTTGAATAGACTAAACTGGCTATCAGAAATTAACATGAGCAATTTCTTTATTTAGACTAATTTTAAACAAACATAAAAGGCTAAACCTTCAGACGCAAGAATTAATTGAAGAACTTTGCGTAATACGTCTGGACTGGCGAGTAAATGACATAGTGCCAGTAATGAATAAATCCGCTCCGAAGCTGCTTACTAGAGAATTTCCCGACCTCTGACAGAGGTGGTTACGGGAGTAGGAGTTATTTCGTCTTCAGGCTTATCGGGGGTTAAACCGGGGGAATTGCGTTTGCCGCCGAAGAGACGATTAAACGAACGGGTGTATAGTAAACTCAATCCGCCACCCGTTGTGATGGTACTGGTAGTACTATACTGACTTAGAATACTTTGCTGATTGCGATTGTATACTTTCGCACGAAACTGACCGTCGGGCGTTATGAAATATTCGAGGGTCCATTCACCCAGTAAACTGGCCGCATTGTACTGGCTCTGTCCATACGTAAAACCTCCATCGCGGCTAATCCGTAAACGATCGTTCAGAAGGCGATACGAGAAGCGCAATTGCAGGTTATTGAGCAGATTTTCAGATTGCGTTCCGTTCGTAAAACCACCAAACGATACGCCAATATCCAGGTTCTCGTTAAGGTTCGACGCCAGTCGGCTAATCTGATTGGAAAGTAATTCGCTCACGCTGTTCGCTACGCCACTATTGACCTGATTCTGGTCGAAAAGGCTGGTGTTTTCGGATAGCAACTGGTTGAATAACAGTACGCTACTTACCTGACGTGTTAGCTCCTGGTCATTGCTTTGAATCCGCGATTCGAAAGCTGTAACGGCCTGCCGGAAATCGGAAGAGGATGGATACTCTTTAATGTCCAGATCGTAGCTGATAGATGGACTACCTAACTCGCCATTCAGTTTAATAACCAGATCAACTGGGAATCGACGACTCTGATCGGCGGTTGTCGTGGTTTTCGGACCGGGTAACAAAGGAGCCAGTGAGGTGTACTGCGTATAAGCCGCCGTTACGTCCAGAAGCGCACCATACGGGTCACCTGTCCACGTAATGCGGCTGTTGGGTCGAATCTGAAAGCGTTTATTAATGATGTTCTGGAACGTAAAGGTATAATCGCCCCGCTCGATGGCGTAATTACCTGTCATCGTAAAGTCGCCTTTAGTGTCCACTTTCATGGCGATACGTCCTTCGCCATAGGCGCTGATGATGTCACCTGTTTGTCTGTCGAGCTGAATTTCGCAGTACGCATCGGGCGTAATATTAAAATTGAAATCCATTTGGATGCGCGACAAATCAAGTTCACCATCCGACTGCGCACCCGGGCGGCTGGCAGATCGATTCGCTACGTTGCCGGAAGTGCTGCTCAGATTAACAAACCGAATCTGCTCATCATCGGCTACCGACGTAGCGCCATCCAATGGGATGAAAATACGAGTTCCCCGATTACTCGTTACGTTCGACCGAATTGTGATGTTGTCGAGCGGGCCATACAATTCCGCTTTCCCTGTTACAACAGCCTGCCCGTAAAAGGCATCGTTGTCTTTGGCAACGGTATTCATGATTTTGAAATTCTTCAAATCAGCGTCGAAGCCGAGTGTGAAATTCCGAAACCCTTCATGGTAAACCCCGCCCCGAATCAGGGCCGTATTTCCCTGTGGGTCACGTAGCGTTAGTTGCCGGGTAATGATTTCGTTTTCGCCGAAGTAAATATTGTCGTCAAACGAGAAATCAGCTTTCAGGTAGTCAAACCGACCGCGCCCGCCTTTTACCGCCACCTGCCCCATCAAGACAGGTAAATTGGGCGTACCCCGAACTGCTACAACGCCACTCGCTATTCCGCCCAGATTGGAGAAAAGACCAGGTGTGAAAGGTTCCAGTAGTTTAAGGTCGGTGGCGTTTAGCGTAGCCTTCAGTGACAAGGGATCGGCCTTACGTTTGGGCGTGTACGTACCGAGCAACGTAAGCATATCCGTTTCATTTCGACTGATACGGGCATCGACGTTTAGGCGCTGGGCTGCCTGATCCCATTCGCCCTGCCCGCGTACATCGCCGATGAGCGCTTTCTGATACGACAAGGCTGTGACGGCCAGCGAACTCTCAAGAATGGGCGTATCGTAAAAATTACGTAGCGACAACGTACCGTTCAACGTACCGCCCAGGCTGGTATTCAGGAGCGGATTGAGAGAGGCTAACAGGAAATTCTGCGCTTCCAGATTCAGGTGTTGAACCGAATCGGGAGATATTTTGCCCGATGCCTGCACAAACTGATTTTCGTTCAGTAGCGACAGGTTTCGGATCGTGTACTCGTCGCCGACTTTACGAATCAGGCTTTGCGGATTAAGAACCCAGTCGCCATCGAGTACACGTACTTTTGATTGTCGGAAGGTCAGGTCAATGGCATCGCCCTTAAAGCGCAGTTCGCCATTCAGATCGGCATGGTTCACGAATTTACCACTGCTGTCGGCCTGTTCAATATCACTGGTAAAATCAATGTGATCGATATCCCAGGAGGCTTCAATCTGTAAATTACGGGTCGGTAAGACGGAGCTGAACAACTGCCGCTTTGATGAGATTACTGCCGATGCCAGTACTTCCTGATCGTATATAAACTTGGAGGTCGTTAAATCCAGATCCGTTGGGCCGAAGCTAAGGGTGCCGAATCGGAGTGAATCAGTCTTGACCGTTGCCGTCAAAAACGACGTGTTATCTTCCGTAAACCGTCCTTCCAGTCGGGTTGATGGTGCTACGTAAGCCGATTCCCCAAGAAAAGACAGTAAAGGAGTTAGGTTTTTGGTGATGAACTGGTAATCAACGCCATAGCGCGCAGTTGGCAATACTGCCCGACCGGTAATCCGTTTAGCCTGTTCCCGTTTCTGCTCGTAATAGGCTCTCATACCAGCCGCGTCCCCTTTGAAATAAAGCTGGTATTCTTTGACTAATCGCTTCAGGTCGTCGATTGTCCGTTGCGGCTGAAAATTACCCTGTAAGCGAGTTGTCAGAAAATCGGAGTCAAGATCAAAATAACGCTGGGAGCGGGTTAGTTCGCGTTTAGTGGAATCAGTAGTTGGTACAGGCTGTTGTTCGATGGATGAAAACAGCGTAAGCTTATTTAGATTCAGGTTTCGCTTATTCAAGCTAAGCACGGTGTTATCGAACGTAGCGGTTCCTACAATATCGTCTAGCTTGCTGCCTTCCAGACGAATATCAACATCTGTTTTAAAGGCCAGCGAGTCGCTCAGATAGCCCAATGCCCGTAAGTTGGCATGCTCGATGGTGCCCCGGAAATCGTACCTATTCCGCGGAGCTTTCAGATTGAATAACCCGTCCAGATTAAACGCCAGGTTCGGGTCATTAATGGTCAGTTGACCTTCGAAAAGTGCCTTCTGCAAATTGCCTCTGGCCTCAACATTTTTATAATCATATCCCTGCCAGCCGAACTGGTCGAACTGACCGCTGAAATCAATACTGGCCTGCTCCAGATCGGTGCCGTGACCAATAATACGTCCTTTTCCATCGATCTTGCCAAACTGGTCGGGCTGATCGATCAGCTTGCCTAAATCCAGATTTTCGCTACGTAGGTTGGCTGTGTACGTGGTTGGACTCGCTTTATCGGCAAGCTTTAAAGCCAGGTCGCCGAATACGTTGCCAATCGCCGTGCGGAACGTTCCATTCGTTTTGAAATTATCGAAAGCGCCAACGAACGTAGCGTCGAACGTAGCGGTTCCTAGTTTCTGAATCGTATGGTTAAACGACGAATCCGGATAATACTGCCGCAGATCGGCCATGTTTACGACCGACGGCGTGAACGCAAAATCAACGGTGGTTTTGTCGATATCAGGCAGCCCCTTCCAGGCAATGTACCCCGTTAGCTGACTGCGCCCGTTTTGCCCAAACCGTAAGTCCGTATTATGCAGTCGCAGGTTGTCAACGGTCCCCGAAAAATCGGTAGTCAACAGCCAGGTTTCGTTCAGTTCGCGTAAATACGTAGAAAAATAGCCCAGATCTTTCGACGTGACTTTTGAGTTGCGGAACCGCGCCCGCATGAGTACCCGGTTGTTAAAATCGCCAAATGCCGACGGTTTATCGTATAGAAACGTCAGTTCATTGCGAATGACGGAGTTATTGATGTGGGCGTATAATTTCCCTAACTCCATTTTGGTGTTGCAATACAGAAAACGTGTATCCAGCTGCCGGATTTTAATACGTGTATCGCGGTCAATGCCCGATAGCCCCTTGGCTTCGAAGGCAATCGTATCGCCAAGCACTAAAAAATCACTGACCTCGGCATTCAGATTCTGGAGCGTGAAGTGGTTGTAATCGAAGCTCTTCGGGTCGCGCATGAACGGTTCGCGCGGGTCTTCGAGCGTATAAGCACCGTCAACCAGATGAATATGCGCCACCGTAAACGGTACGTTCTGATTGGGTACGCTAGGCTTTGTCGGATCGGACGTTAGCTCTTCAATGCGGGCGATAAAATCATCCAGATTTGTATCGCCATTGTTCAGATGTTTAATCATCCGCACATCAGGCTTGTACAGCACCACTTCGTCCAGATGAATATTGTGAGCTGACGAATCGATCAGATTTTGCAGATTATAATTCGCATCGAGCCGCCCGACAGTAATCATGGGCTGGCCTTCCCGATCCGTAATTCGTACGCCTTCGAGCGTTAGCGAGTCAAACCATTTTATGGAAACCCCCTGAATGTCAACTGGAAAGAGAAGCTTTTCAGAAAGCCATTTGGCCCCTTTCTGTGCCAGACGAGTTTGTACGGCCGGTAACTGCAGACTCAGCAAAATTCCCAGTGCTAAACCCAGTACCGTAAGAACCAGGTAGAGCAGCGTTTTAAGGAATATGGAGAAAAACTGACGCATCCGGGGCGGAAAGGCCTAATTTACAAGGATTAGTGAACAACAACTACTGATTAGACATCTAAATGAGGGAACGGTTTAGCCCTAACTTCCATTGTTTATTCACGAAGAAATCATTATCCATTAATTTTGTTCGGTGAATATTTTAGCCATTGAGTCTTCCTGCGATGAAACATCGGCGGCTGTTTTAGCCAACGGTCATATTTTGTCGAACGTAATAGCCACCCAGTTAATTCATGAACAGTATGGGGGTGTAGTGCCCGAACTGGCTTCACGTGCTCATCAGCAACATATTCTGCCTGTTGTTCAACGGGCCTTATCCGATGCAAAGGTACTGAAAAACGAGCTTTCTGCCATTGCTTTCACGCGTGGACCGGGTTTGCTGGGATCATTATTGGTTGGTACGTCGTTTGCCAAAGCCATGGCGCTGGGGCTGAATATTCCGCTTATCGAAGTCAATCACATGCAGGCACACGTACTGGCTCACTTCATTGAAGCACCGAGGCCAACGTTTCCTTTTCTGTGCCTGACGGTTAGCGGAGGCCATACGCAGATTGTACGTATCGATGGGCCACTTGATATGACCATTATTGGTCAAACGATGGACGATGCCGTGGGCGAAGCGTTCGATAAGTCGGCCAAGTTGTTGGGCTTACCGTATCCGGGCGGCCCGCTCATCGACAAATACGCCAAAGAAGGTAATCCGTTAGCGTATCGGTTTCCGATGAGCGAGATGCCGAATCTGGATTTTTCGTTCAGTGGGATCAAAACCGCCATTCTCTATTTTCTGCGTGATAATACGAAAACGAACCCTGATTTTATTCAGCAGAATCTGCCCGATATTTGCGCTAGTATTCAGCATACGTTGATACAGATGCTCCTAACGAAATTGAAACGAGCGGCTCGCGAAACCGGTATTCGGGACATTGCCGTGGCGGGGGGGGTATCGGCCAACAGCGGACTACGTAGCGCCTTGACGAAACTGGGCGAGGAGCAGGGTTGGAACGTATTTATTCCCCGTTTTGAGTACTGTACCGACAACGCGGCCATGATTGCGATGGCGGCTCAGTTTAAGTACGAACAGGGTGATTTTACGGCGCAAACCGTCAGCCCGCTGCCAAGGATGAGTTTTTAAACGTAAGCCAATAGCCGTTTGTCAAGAACCGATCGACGAAAACCGCTAATGACTGACCACTGTTGACCATCATGACTATTTCAGAACTTCGTATTTATCCGATCAAATCGCTGGGCGGTATTTCGGTGCCGGAAGTGATTGTGGAGCCGAAAGGGTTTCAGCACGACCGTCGGTTTATGCTTGTATCGCCAACCGGCGAGTTCATGACCCAGCGGACGAACCACCAGATGGCGCTGATCGACGTAGCTATCCCCGGAGCGCCGGACCGTGCCGCTACGTTACGTGTCTGGCACCGCAACCGTCCTGACGACGTACTGGAACTGCCGCTTTCGCCGGTTGTTGATGCCGATGAACGTAGTGAAACGATGCTGGTCAACATCTGGGATAGTAAAGACGTACCCGCCCAGACAGTCAGTGAAAAGGCAGACCAGTGGTTTACCGCCGTTCTCGGAAAGCCCTGCCGACTTGTGTATATGCCCGAGATGACACACCGATCCGTTGACCCGGCCTATGCGCGTGATCCCGAACAGGACGCCGTTAGTTTTGCGGATGGGTACCCTTACCTGTTAATCGGACAATCGTCACTTGATTATCTGAACCAACGCGCTTCGGAGTCGTTATCCATGATACGTTTCCGGCCAAACATAGTTGTGAGCGGCAGCGATCCGTACGACGAAGACAGTTGGGCGCATTTCCGGATTGGCGAACTCGATTTTTACGGCGTAAAACCCTGCGCGCGCTGCGTACTGACAACCATTGATCCGGAAACCGCTACGTTAGGAAAAGAGCCTTTGCGTACGCTGTCGACGTATCGGCAGTGGAAGCACAAGATTCTCTTTGGACAGAACGTATTGCCGAAGCTGACTGGTCAATCAGTATTGGGGCGTTTGCGGGTCGGACAAACCATCGACGTAATCAGTCGGCAGGAACCCTGGCTTGCGGCTCCGGCTGCTAACGAATAATTCGCGTACTCAACCGTTTTTATTTTGCTTACCTATCTACGTAATATCTACTATTTAAATTTCCTCGTTGTCGTGGGAGCCGTGCTTTCGAACCGAATGGCCGCGCGTCTGTCCGACGTTGATCCGATCCATTGGGCTACCCCGATTGCACTGGCGCTCGTTGTGTTTATCATTTATACCGTTGATCGACTGCTGGATGTTCGGAAAGACGATACGTCAAGGCAACCGCTTACGTTACGGCATCAGTTTCATCGGCAGCACGCTACGTTGTTATGGCGGATTGTGGGCGTAGCAACGGCACTCACTCTGGTACTTGTTTTCTTTCTTCCGGTCAGTGTGGTGAAATTCGGCATTGTGCTTGGTGGCATTTGTGCCGCCTATGTCGGAGCGGTTTTTCGGCTACCCGCACGACACCCGGCCTTGTTGTTAAAAGAGCCCCTTGTGGCTGTACTTTACACCGCTGGTATTTGGGGAAGCGTTTGGGTGCAACGTCCGGCGGTAAGCCGAATTGAGATGGCCGAATGCCTGATGTTTATGGGTATTGCGTTTCAGAATCTGGTGCTCTTTGCCGTGATGGAGCAGTATGAAAATCAGTCCGATCAGGCGATGTTTTCGCTCGCAACGCACTGGGGACAGGATCGTTGTGATACGATCCTGCGCTGGCTCACCTTCGGCATTGTTGCAGTGGGTTTTTCGCTTTGCTTTCTGACCGATGATCGATTCGCCCAACGTAGTGCGCTAATGCTCGGGCTTATGAGCCTGACGCTCTACGGCATTCAACGGTACCCCGCTTATTTTCTCCGAAATGAGCGGTATCGCTGGCTCGGCGATGGCGTATTCTGGATGCCTGCGCTGGTGCTGTAAGTCTGATGGAATTTCGTGATTCTGTTTCTGTGCTTTCTGTGATGTCGGGTTCTCAAACCCGACATTTCCGCGCCAGCAAGTGTGTCAGGTTTGAGAACCTGACAGCACGAAAAGAGCCCGACATTGCGAAAAGGATAAAACGTTTATAATATGAGTCAGGAAATGAGTCCGGCAGAAATACCCGTTGGCGTAGTGGGTTTGGGGTTGATGGGATGTAGCATTGTTACCTGTTTTCTGATGGCGGGGCACCCAGTCGTGGCGGTGGCGCCCATTCCGGCCGATATGAACACGGCGGAACCGCGAATACGTACGCATTTAGCCAACTCGTTTCACGAAGGAATAATAACCAATCTGCCGGAGACATACGTAACGCAGCTCCAGATTACGGAAGATTACAGTCTTCTGAAAAACTGCAAACTGGTGGTCGAATGCACGCTTGAAAACATCGACATCAAGAAAGCCGTCTACGCCAGAATCGAAGCCGCCGTTCCCGACGATACGCTTATTGCCAGCAATACGTCGGCGATTCCAATTAGTCTGCTTCAGCGGCAAACCCAATTACCGGCCCGCTTTTTCGGTCTGCACTGGATGGAACCCTCGCACACGACCCGGTTTCTGGAAATTATCTGTGGCGACTTAAGCGACGTAGCGAAAGCAGACTGGCTCTACGAATTGTCGCATCAGTGGGCAAAAGAACCAACGCTGGTTCGGAAAGATATTCGCGGCTTTATTACCAACCGACTCATGTACGCCATGTACCGTGAAGCCTTCAACCTGGTTGAAAATGGGTACGCTACGGTGGAAGATGTCGACCGGGCGATACGGAACAGCGCCGGTTTCTGGATGATGCTGGCAGGCGTTTTTCGCTGGATGGACTTGACGGGCGTTCCGGCCTATCATACCGTTATGAAAGACCTGTTTCCGACGCTGAGTAACCGTACCGACGTACCAAAACTGATTGACGACATTGTCCAAGCCGGCGGCAAAGGCGTTCAGAATGCGCAGGGCTTTTACGAATACACGCCTGAAGAAGCTGAAGCCTGGCAGAAAACCTACGAGGAATTCAGCTACGATATCCAACGGCTGGCCCAAAAATACCCGGCTGACGTAGTGAAGAAAAAAATAAGTAAATCCGACGAATAAACACAATACAAAGCCAGCGTAGGGTTCACTACGTATCCGTGCCCGTTTCATTTTGTTCAAATTAACAATTTGGCAAAACGAAGCGGGTGCTTTGCTTTCGTCTGGGTATGCATGATTGGAAGCGATGAATTACATCGGTTTGTAAACGTCTGGCTCTAAGTAAGATTTTGCAACCCTTTCCTTTTACGGCTGTCTTTAGCGAGACGAGCTATGTTAACATATTTTTAAATATCAAATCTTAGTACGCCTGCTGTTTATCTAAATAGGAACTTTGCCACCCTTAATTTTACTAGTTCTATGATCAATTTCTACTTCATCACGCAGCTACGCCGACAAAGGTGGATAGCTGCCTGTTGCTTTTTATGGGTAGTGGCCTCAACGAGTGCGCTGGCCATCAGTCCAGCCATGCCTGACGTCCAATCAAATAAAGCACTACGTTCTGCAACTGTTGCCGACATTACCGTTACGGGTCGTGTAACCGATGCTACTACCAACGAAGCCCTGGCTGGGTGTAGCGTTGTGCTGAAAGGTACCCAGCGCGGAACAACCACCGACGCAAACGGTAACTACCGTATCGTTGTGCCGAATGCCAATGCTACGCTGGTGTTTGGGTTTATTGGTTTTGTATCGCAGGAAGTTCCAGTGGGTAGCCAGACTACGATTAACGTGTCGCTGAAATCATCAGCGTCGGATCTGAATCAGGTGGTGGTTATCGGCTACGGCAGCACCACCAAACGTGATATGACGGGTTCAGTAAAATCAATTAAAAGTGGAGAATTTAATCGGGGCATTATCAATTCCCCTGAACAGTTGATTCAGGGAAAAGTGGCCGGTGTGAACGTAACGTCGGCCAGTGGCGAACCCGGCAGCGCGCAAAATATCACCATTCGCGGGCCAGGTGGCGTTCGGACGGGAAGTACTCCGCTGTTTGTGCTGGACGGTATTCCGCTCGATAACTCGTCTACGGGCGGGGCTACCAATCCCTTAACCTTCCTGAATCCGCAGGATATTGAATCGGTCGACGTACTGAAAGATGCTTCCGCAACTGCTATTTACGGTGCGCGTGGTGCCAACGGCGTGGTGCTGATCACGACTAAAAAAGGAAAGTCGGGCAGTGCTACGTTCAACTTGTCGGCCAACTGGGGTATTTCGAAAATAGCGCGGCCACTCAAGGTTTTCTCGGCCGATGAATTCCGTCAGCAGGTAACGGCACTGGGCGGTGTACTGGATGATAAGGGCGGCTCAACCGACTGGCAGAAGGAAGTCAGCCAAACGGCGCTGACGCAGAATTACAACCTGTCGTTTAGCGGAGGGGCCGAAAAACTGACGTACTACGGTTCATTTGGCGTACAGGATCAGCAGGGCGTTATTAAAAACAGCTCGCTCAAGCGCTACACAGGCCGCGTGAACGTATCGCAGCGTTTTCTGGAAGATCGCCTGACGGTCGATGTAAATCTGACAGCTTCCAATACGGTCAATCAGCGCCCACCGAGTGGGGGCTCGCTGAGTAGTGGGGTGGGTGTTGCCATCATCGGTGCGGCTATTTCGACTAATCCAACGTATCCGGCTTACGATGCTGATGGCAATCCGTACCAGTATCAGGGGGGCGTTAATCCGCTCATTACGTTAAAGCTGGAGAAGGATATAACAACCGTTAACCGGGTGGTTGGAAGTATTTCGCCTTCGTTCAAAATTCTGCCCAGTCTGGTGTATAAGCTCAATTTGGGTGTGGATAACTCAAGTTCAGTACGTGATTTTCAGTCGCTGGCCAATGCCGTACCGCAGCAGGATGGCCGGTTGCAGAGTATTTACATGACCAACCGCAATACGTTGATCGAAAACTATTTTACGTATACGCTCAACCAGTCGAACCATAACCTGACAGCTTTGGTAGGGCATTCGTACCAGAAGTTTTTTATCCAGAACCGTGAGTGGAGCATCAACAAGTTTCCGATTACGCCCGTTGAGCCCATTTATAACCCCAGTCTTGGTCAGGATCTGACGCTGGCGAACAACCGCCCCGCTGGCTACGCGATTGAAAATGAGCTGCAATCGTTTTTTGGCCGGGTGAATTATCAGTTCAGAGACAAATACCTGTTGACGGCGACCGTTCGGGCTGATGGCTCATCGAAGTTTGGCGGTAATAATAAATACGGCGTTTTCCCATCGGTGTCTGCGGGCTGGCGCTTATCGGATGAAGCTTTTCTGAAGTCGGGGCCGTTTACCGAACTGAAACTTCGGGCTGGTTGGGGACAAACGGGAAATCAGGAAATTCCAGCCAAAATTACACAGGCGCTGTATACCGCGCAGGTATCGGGTACAACGAGTTATCCGCTCGATAACACAACCAGTTACCCGGCCGGTATTTCGTACACGCGGCTGGCCAATCCCGATATCCAGTGGGAGGTTTCGTCGCAAACGGATGCCGGACTGGATTTCGCCCTGTTCAATGGCGCGCTGTCGGGCTCGGTTGATTACTTCCGCAAGGTCTCGAATAAAATTCTGCTGGAAGTTATCCCGGCCGATCCGATTCAGCCAGCCGCTACGTACTGGACCAACGTACCCAATATGAGCATCACGAACCAGGGTATCGAACTTGACCTGAACTATCGGTACGCGAGTCAGAGCGGATTCCGGTTCGATATTGGCGGGAACGTAACGTTTATCAAGAACGTAGTGCGCAACTCGCCTTACTCGGTCATTACGTCGGGCTCGGCGCAGGGGTCGGGGTTAACGTCGGCAACCGTCAACGGATACATCAACGATCAGCCAATCGGTACGTTCTTCCTGAAGGAGTTCACGGGTTTTGATGACAAAGGAATCAGTACGTATCGCGATGTGGATGGCGATGGCATTGTGACCGATAAAGACCGGATTGCGGCTGGAAGCGCGTTGCCCACCAAACAGTATAACATCAATACCAGCCTGGCTTACAAAGGATTCGATCTGGTTTTTAACTTCAACGGCGTTTCGGGAAACAAGGTGTACGACAATACGGCCAACTCGAATTTTTATAAACTCCGCTTGTCGAAAGGGCTTAATACAACCGCCGAAGCGATTCAGTACCCAAACGAATCGATCAACAACTCTGCGCCTGTATCGACACGCTTCCTGAAAAATGGCAGTTTCTTCCGGCTCAATAACTTAGCCTTGGGATATAACCTGAGCCCTAAACTGCTCGGAATTAATCGGTGGGTTAATGCGATACGTTTGTCGGTAACGGGCCAGAATGTATTCGTCATTACGAACTACGATGGCTACGATCCGGAAGTCAACAACGACCGGAACATCAACGGCATCTCGTCGTACGGCATCGATTACCTCAGTTATCCTAAAGCGCGGTCGGTCATTTTCGGCCTGAACCTAACTTTCTAATTCGGAACGACATGAAAAAAATAATTACTTCGCTACTGGCGCTGGCTGTTCTGGCGGGTAGCTATAGCTGCACCAAACTGGAAGAAAACGTTCTTGACGAAGCCTCCGTATCGGGTCTGTCGGACAAGCAGTTAGCTGATGGTAATCTGGCGCCCGTGTATGCGCAGTTGCCCAATATTTTTCTGCATACCAATTATTTCGCCATTCAGGAAATTCCGACGGATGAGGCCATTCTGCCTTATCGGGGCGGTACCGACTGGGGCGACAATGGTATTTATCTGGCCTTGCATCGCCACACGACCACCAGCACCGATCCGAATCTGCTCAATACGTGGAATTTTCTGGTACAGAGTCTGTCGCGGTCAGTATCTGCCATCAATGCGCTGCCAACACTAAAAGATCCGGCCACCAAGGTCTATCTGGCTGAAGCGCGGGGAATGCGGGCGTATTACTCCATGCTGATGCTCGATCTGTTCGGGATTGTTTTCGTGAAAGAAGACCCACAGGCGCAATCGACTGTTCTACGCGGTGAAGCGGCTTATAACTACGTATTGAAAGAACTACTGGCGGCTGAACCCGATTTATTGACGACAGTTGGCCCCGGCCGATTGACCAAAGGGGGCGCCTGGGGACTGCTGGCCCGATTGTATCTGAATGCCGCCGTTTATCGCGACCGCTACGCTACTCAATTTTCGTTTCAGTCGGCTGATATGGACAAAGTGGTGGAATATTGCGACAAGATTATCAACTCCGGTCAATATCAACTGGCGCGGGACTATTTCTCGCTTTTCAACCAGAATAACCACGACAACAAGGAGCTGATTTTTGCGGTCGATCAGCGTGCCGAGTTGAACGGAAACAACCGACTGGCGTATTTTTCGCTGTCGGGCGATCAGTTTCCAATTCCAGCTTATCCAGCGGCCAATGGTACGGATGGACCAGCCATTACGCCCGATTTTTACCGGACCTGGGTAAGCGCTTATGGTGCACAGGACCCTTCGGTTGATCCTCGTTTTTACCGCCAGAATCTATCCATTTATTCGAATCCGGGCGATTCCTGCGTAGCAGAGGGAGACTTTAACATTAACCGGGGTATTCTGCGCGGTCAGCAGTATGGTTTGTTACGGGTGAACGGTGCGTTCCTGAAGTGTCCGGATGGTAAGTTTAAAGTCGGCAAGCTCTTCAACGTAACGCGTAATCGCCCAACCTTACCCGTTAACTTCACCGAGCAGGTTGACTTTACCGTAGTGGGGAGCGACTACAATACCGGCTACCGGGTCGAGAAATACGAGTTCAGTAAAAAATCCACCTCTGGCCGGAATCTGGGTGATGCCGATATTTCGATTGTTCGTCTGGCCGATGTGTATCTGATGCGGGCAGAAGCGAAACTGCGTAAGAGCAACGATGCGGCCAGTGCGCTGGCTGATGTGAATGCTGTTCGGGCTGCGCGAACGCTTACAACTCCGCCACCAGCGTTAACGTCGATGAATCTGGATTTGCTGTACCGCGAACGGGGTTTTGAGCTGTACTGGGAAATGGTACGTCGGACGGACATGATTCGCTTTGGAAAGTACGAAGGTACCTGGACAGAAAAAACCGATAACAACGTGCGCAAACGGATTTTCCCGATTCCGCAAACCGCTATCGACGGCGCTTCCAATATACCGGGTTATCTGGTTCAGAACGAAAGTTACTAAACTGAAGGTTGGCATTTGTTTTTCTATAACCTGCATCCCTGATTCCCTAAATGCTTTTAGGGGTAATTAGCATGAGGATAGTCGCTTAAAATAAAAGGAGCTTGGCCAAGCTCCTTTTATTTTAAGAACGACTGTACTGTTTCGGCTTTGCTCCTATGTGTTCGTTAAAGGCTCTTGAAAAATGGCTTAGATTGGTAAAGCCCAGTTGATAACCCACTTCTGAAACAGACAACTTTTCCTCTTTTAATAAACGGGCGGCTTCCTTCATTCTAAATTCCTGATAATAACGGAAAATGCTCTTACCAAAAATTTGCTTGAATAAACGCTTCAGTTTGGATGGGCTCATATGGGCAGTCACTGCCAGTTTATGAATTACTGGTGGCGTTGCCAGGTGTTCAAGCATTTGCTCTTTTAGCTTGTAGATGGTACTAATATCATGACCGTTTAAAGCCAAGAGCTGTTTTTCTTCCCGCTTTGTCAGCTCTATTAATAATCGGCAAATCAGTTCTTCCGACTTTATTTTCAGAAAAAACAACTCAAGCGCTTCGTCAACCGCTTCATTCACTATTTCATCGACAATGTGCTGTAAAGATGAAAAAATCAATTCTTCAAATAGTAAAGGCTGCGTATTCTCTAACAGGCTTTGCAAAACCGGCGTTTTTTCTGACAACTCAATAGATTCCTTCAGGTATTCTGCATCTACTTCTATATTGATTGTCGACGTATTGCTGTGAATTGAGATAATATCATCAGTATTTATGCGACTGGTTGCAATCAAAACGGAAGGCGTTTCCGGTAAACGCTTTCCCATTAATTTGTCTGTTTTAGGGAAAATGTTTTGAAACTTAAAGAAGATCATTCTCCTGGTAGTATCGATCTCTGGGTTTTTAACCACCAATTCTTCATTTATCTCATAATTACTAATGAGCAGTCGAATAGATTTATTAAGCACAAATCCAGCACAATACCCCGTTCCCAATTTTTCCGGGATCTGTACTCTTCCGTTTTTTACTTCTGTCCCCAATTGTTGAGCAAACTTTATTAGAATATTAGGTACTGTTTGCTTTTTGTCTGTTTCCATATAAAGTCTTTCACGACTATTATTAAGGACAATATGGCTATTTTATCTTTAAAAGACCCAGCAATTTTGTCGTAAAATAAACAAGGCAAAATCATGGTATTACAAAATAAACAAGTTGCCATTATTGGTGCGGGCCCCGTTGGTTTGACAATGGCAAAATTATTGCAGCAACAAGGAGCCAACGTAACGGTTTACGAACGCGATAAAGACGCACAGACAAGGATTTGGGGCGGTACGCTTGACTTGCACAAAGATTCAGGGCAGGAAGCTATGAAAAAAGCAGGGTTGCTGGAACGCTATTACGCTCTAGCGCTGCCAATGGGTATCGTCATTGCTGATGAACAGGGCAACATCTTATCCAAGAGAAAGTCTACGCCCGAAAATCAATACGACAACCCCGAAATAAATCGAAACGATTTAAGGCAAATGTTGCTTGACAGTTTAGAAAGCAGGACCGTTGTCTGGGGCAGAAAATGTACAGAGCTGAAAGAACATAACGGAAAATGCCTATTGCGGTTCGAAAAGAAACCTGATGCTATTGCCGATTTTGTAATTGTAGCTAATGGAGGCATGTCCAGGGTAAGAAGCTACGTTACAGATGCAGTAGCCGAAGATACCGGTACTTTTATTATACAGGCGGACGTACCTCAACCCGAACTAAACTGTCCGGAATTGTATCAATTATGTGATGGCAACAGACTGATGGCTGCCCATCAAGGTAATTTAGTAGTTGTAAACCCCTACAACAAGGATGTATTAACCTATGGGATTATCTTTAAAACGCCAGAAGACTGGGTTGATGGAAACGGATTAGACTTTCGGAACACAGATAGCGTTCGTACGTTTCTTTCCGGTAGGTTCTCTGATTGGGATGGACGTTACCAGCAATTGTTTACCGCTACCCCTTCTTTTTGGGGATTGCCAACGAGAAAGCTGCCGGTAGACAAACCCTGGAAACCTAATCGCCCTTTGCTGGTAACGCTCATTGGAGATGCTGCCCATTTAATGCCGCCTTTTGCCGGTAAAGGTGTAAATATCGGCCTGATGGATGCCCTCGTTTTATCCGATAATCTAACTGGCGGAAAATTCGAAACCGTACAAGCGGCCATCCACGATTATGAACAAAAAATGGTTATTTATGCTGCTGAAGCTCAAGCTGAATCGGCTAAGAATGAACTGGAAATGCGTCATCCCGACTTTTCTTTCCAAAAATTTTTCCACTAGGCTGAAGAGTGTCATGCCTGTTTGATAATACGCTTGCGAACACGGTCGATTTAAAATAACTATCGTCTGTCAGCATTCGTAAAATCGTGACTGAGTTCAGGACGCATCATTTGGCTGGTCCTAAATGACAAATTTTCAGGGCTGCCTAAGTTGTACGTTCAGCAGAAAGCGGATTTTTATGATCTTTATGAGAATATCAGGAGTGAAAAAAACGCCTTATTACAAATAAATTGACCCGTAATGACTCAGAAACGCCCTTTTATCATTGACGCTCACCTGGATATGTCGCTGAACGCGCTGGAATGGAACCGCGATTATCGGCTATCGGCGCACGAGATTCGGGAAACGGAAGCCGGGATGAATGATAAAATTGACCGGGCCAGAGGAACCGTCTCGCTGCCTGATCTTCGGCGGGGAAATATTGGTCTGGTGGTGGCTACGCAGATTGCGCGGTTTAACCAGAGTAATGGAAACCTGCCGGGGGCTGGCTGGAACTCGCCCGAACAGGCATGGGCTACAACGCAGGGACAACGCGCCTGGTATGAAGCAATGGAAGATGCGGGCGAGATGGTTCAAATTCGGGATCGGGCCGGGCTGGAAAAACACCTGGAACGCTGGTTCGACGAAACGATTCCGAACGAACAAAAACCCGTTGGCTACATCCTGAGTCTGGAAGGTGCCGATTCCATTGTCAAGCTGTCGTACCTTGAAAAAGCGTATGGCTATGGTTTACGGGCGCTCGGTCCAGCGCATTATAGCACCGGACGTTACGCTCCCGGCACCGGTCTGAGTGGACCGCTTACTCCAGCGGGTCGCGAACTGGTGCGGGAGATGGATCGGCTGGGGATCATTCTGGACGTAACACACCTGACCGATGAGGGCTTTTCGGAAGCACTCGAACTTTACAAAGGACCCGTTTGGGCCAGTCATCACAATTGCCGGACGCTGGTGCCGCATCAGCGCCAGCTTTCTGACGATCAGATTCGGCAACTGACCGAGCGGGGAGCGGTTATTGGCGGTTGTTTCGACGCCTGGATGATGAAACCAGGATTTACCCAACGTACCAGCAATCCAGCAGATTTTAGCATTACCATCGAAACCATCATCGACCATTACGACCATATTTGCCAGCTGACCGGAAACAGTCAACACATTGCCATTGGCAGCGATCTTGACGGTACGTACGGTACAGAGCAGTCGCCAACGGATCTGGATACGATTGCCGACCTGCAAAACCTGACGGATTTACTTGCTAAACGCGGCTATTCGACGAACGATATCGACAATATTTTCTACAAAAACTGGCTGCAGTTCCTACGTAACGCCTGGCAATAGGCCTGTAGCAATACGTAGCAAGTGCATTTTAAGTAGTTGAAAGAAGAATTATTCGGGTAAATCCAGAATTACCGAATGATTAACTATGTTATTGGCTTTTTAACTATTATTTTGCATTGATAGAACGTAGGCGTTTTGGATATTCAGCAGCGACTTCGAGAAGAGAACGATTACTTACTGAAACTCTGGCATCGATCACAGGCCGGAGATAAGGACGCTTTTTGCCGATTAGCCGAAGCACAATACCGTTCGCTGTTCACCTACGCCACCAACTTCACCACAGATCGCGAATTCATTAAAGATTCAATTCAGGAATTATTTATTCGAATCTGGGAACGACGCACTACGTTGACGATTCAGGTTGTCTCGATTTATCTGTTCAAAGCGCTACGTAACCAGCTTCTTCAGGAATTTCGTAAACCTGTGCGGTCGTTGTTCTCGCTGTACAGCGAAGAAGTCGTTGAGCTGTCGGACTGGCAAACGATCGAGACCGAGATTGAGCAGCATGAAGCGGATTCGGAAAGTCGGTATAAAGTACGGCAGGCCATCGATATGCTTCCCAAACGCCAGCAGGAAGTTGTTTTCCTTAAGTTCTACAAAGGATTGGAAAACGAACAGATCGCCGAACTGATGGACATTAACCGGCAATCCGTCGCGAATCTGCTTTTTCGGGCGCTTAGCTCGCTCAAAAGTCAGATAGCTTTTTTTACGTATTGGCTTGTTACGTATCTGATTCGTTAATCAACAGGCTCTACTTTTGGCGCATAGTCCATTCCTGGCCGGGCGTATCAACGCGGAACGTTTCGATGTTGCCCTGATCCTGTAGCGTTACGTAGGCCGTACGTCCATCTTTACCGCCAAAGGCAATGTTGCTTGGTTTTTTGCCGATCAACTTGATTTCCTGAAGGAGTTTTCCGGCGGGCGAAATTTTTGCTACGGTACCTTTGCCGTGTCGGGTGATGTACAAGTTTCCTTTGGTATCGCAGCGCATACCATCCATGCCAAAATCCGGGAATTCGATCAGGAGCCGTTTGTTGCTGATGGTTCCCGCTGCCGACAGATCGTATGCCCAGACTTTCCGCTGAATGGATTCGTTCACGTAAAGGATTTTGTTGTCGGGGCTTACTTCGATGCCATTCGTTGTCCCCACGTTTGCTTCCAGTTGGGTTACCTTGCCATCGGTGTCGATACGCCACAAATTCCCCGTATTGTTTTTCCAGTTCGGATCGCTGGCGTAGAGCCGGTCTTTGCTATCGATGGCAACGTCATTAGGCTGATTCATGCGCGGTTCGTTCGCAAAAACGGTTACCTGCCTGCTCCCTTTCGCCACTTTCAGGATGTTGTGCTTTGGATAATCGGCAATGAACATATCGCCCTGCTTATTGAACCGAATGCCATTTCCAACGCTTCCGGCGGGCAACTCAACAAACAAACTGGCTTTGCCATCCGGCGTTACCTGACCAATTGTCCCTTCTTTCGAGAAATTAACCGCGTACAGTACGCCCGCTTTGTCGACGGCCGGGCCTTCGGCACCCGCCGTAAAGCTATTGGTCGGCGTGAACGTAGTGGATTTGAACAGATCATCCGCCTGAAAAGCGACAAGACTGACTACCAGACCCGTTGCGGATAACGTAGCGGCAAAGCGTACTGCAAAGAAAGAAAACGTTTTCATTGAAAGATTAGAATAAATAATGGATAATTCCAGCTGTTTACTAACGCTCTGAATTATCCATTATATAGAGTCAGTAGCCTGATTTATTATACTTTATCGAATATGGCCTGCTCGGATTCTGCCACATCTTCTTTGGGCGGACGACGGTGCCACCAGGATGCCAGAATCGAGCCGGTAATGTTCATCAAGGGGCCAAAAACTGCCGGAGCTAGCCCTACCGTAGCGACTTTGCCCATCTGATTGGCAAGGCCCGAAGCCAGACCACCATTCTGCATACCCACTTCAATGGCAATCGTCCGGCAGTCGCGCTCGCTCATACGGAACAAACGCCCCGACCAATAGCCCAGAAAATAACCCGACAGGTTATGCAGAAGCACGAGGCCGATCAGGGCGGGGCCAATCGTCAATAGTTTGTCGCGACCAGCGGCCGTAATGATCGTGATGATAAACCCAATACCAAACATCGACACGAGCGGCATGGCATCATCGAGCCATTTGGCTTTTCCACTCAGGAACCGGTTGAAAAGCAGCCCGGCACCAATCGGAATAATTACCATTTTGAAGATATCCCACATCATATCCAGTACGTTGATATCGACCAGCGCGCCCGCAAAAAACTTCATGAGCATGGGCGTCACGAACGGAGCCAGCATTGTTGAAATGGCCGTAATGGTGATAGAAAGCGCAAGGTTGGCCTTGGCCAGATACGAGATTACGTTCGAAGCCATGCCATTTGGCGAACAGCCAATCAGAATAATACCGGCGGCTATTTCGGGCGGAAAACCGCTGAAACTGGCAATCGTATAACCAATAGTTGGCATAATAATGAAGTGGCTCACAACCCCGATCATTACCCCTTTCGGCATTTTTACTACGCCCACAAAATCCTCAAGACTCATTGATGTGCCCATGCCGAACATAATGATCTGAATCAGGGGCGTGATGAGTTTGCTGAATTTGAACCCGTTGACCTCCACAAAGTACGCAGGGTAATAAAGTGCGGTCGTGACAGCCGCAAAAATCATAATGGTATACGTAAAGCCTTTGAGGGCGTCGCTACTGCGAAAAGCCAGCGCAATGCTCAGGAAAAAAAGAATGAATAATGGGCCAGCCTGGTCCAGATGGCCCATTGCCGCCATACCGAGTGCTACAAGCAGACTTAGGGCGGCCACACCCCACAATAGTTTAGACATCATTATCGGTTAAGGAGAGTTTATGAACGACCCCTAAATCCCCTAAAGGGGACTTTGCTCATTTGTAGAACAAGTCCCCTTTAGGGGATTTAGGGGTTTATTAAAAAAGCCGCTGTTTACTACGTTCTACTTTTACGAAACAACGTATCGACGGGCTTCAGCCCGTCCAGTCATAGGATAAACTATCAGGCTTGCTTCATCGCTGGACGGGCTGGAGCCCGCCGATACGTTACGACCGTGGGCGTTGTGTAACGATAACGGGGTTGGCGATACCATTCAGATCGTACACAATTTTTCCTTTCCGAATCGTCATTTCGCAGCCGAGTTTCTGCTTGCCTTCAATTTTGTAGCCCGTATAATCAAAGAAACCAAACATACCCGTATCCCGCACTTCAAACTTGCCTTCGTGCAGCGACAGAATCGCTACGTCAGCCTCGGAACCAACTGATAAACTTCCCAGTTCGGGACGCTTAATCGCCTGGGCCGGGTTCCACGTACTGGCTTTGATAACGGCTGGTAAATCCATGCCCATCGCCATAAATTTCGACATGACGTTCAGCATATCTTTCATGGCGTTGTTCATACTGCCGGTATGAATATCGGTACTGATCGTGTTCGGAAGAAAGCCGCTTTTGATAGCCGGAATGGCCTGCGAAAACGCAAAACTGATGCCGCCATACCCTACGTCGAAAAGGCGACCCTGCTTCTGCGCTTCCCAAACAAACGGTTTTACTTTATTGGTGTTCACATCCACAATGGCTTCGCGGGTTTTGAGTTGCCCGAAACAGTGCGTAAAAATGTCGCCGGGACGTAACCGTTTTAGGAACAAATCTTCAAGTGAAAGGGTAGGCGTACTACCGCCGAAATCAATCATAACCGGTACGTTGGCTAGCTTTCCGGCTTCTACGGCCCGATCTGTAGGTGTCCAGTCGTAGCCATTGAAATGCGCCAGTTTTACCCCAACAACCTGCTCCGGATATTTCTTTGCCATTTCTGCCGTTTTCTGAGCATCCATGTCGTTAAGATTCTGCTCGAACGTACCGCCCCGCATGCCGCTGCCGACAATATTGAGCAGCGCCAGCACCCGCGTTTGCGACAAATCGATGGTTTGTTTTTTGAACGTTTCGAAGTCGCGCCAGCCCGAGCAGCCTGCATCGACAATCGTTGTTACGCCGTTCCGAAACGTAAAGGCATCGGGTGGGAGGGCATTGGGACCATTGCTGTACGTCTGGTCGAGGTTGGTACCAAAAAATACGTGGGTATGAATATCAATCAGGCCGGGTGTTACGTAGAGCCCTTTGGCATCGACAACCTGCGTAGCGCCTTTGGCATCAATGTTTTTGGCTACCTGAACGATCTTGCCCTCGTTGATAGCGACGTCCATAATGCCGTTAATGTTATTCTTCGGATCAATGACATGACCGCCTTTAATAACAACGCTATACGGCTGGGCTTTTACAAAGCCAGCCAACAGAATAAAAAAGAGGAAAGTGAAAAGTTTTTGCATTGAACCTGATGGCTAGACAGCCGCTTTCGACAGTTCTTCTTTGAGTCGTTTTGCTACAATTTTTTCCTGGCCGGGTTTCATCATCCACACTGTTACGTTGATGTTACTCGGTCCACCTCCGCCCACTTCAATCGACGGATCACCTTTGCGCATGGCTTCCTGTAAATCCTTGCCCGTAATGTTGAGTTTGGTCTTGTCCCAGGAGATACGTAGCGTAGGGGTATGATTGCCCAACGGCGGTACGTCGACACGCGTCTGCACACCAGCGATGGTTTTGATTGCATTGTCGATGTGAGCGATTCCGTCTTCCCACGTTTTCCACACTTTGGCGTGATCTTCGTTGATAAACTTTTCGAGTGCTACGTACATCCCGAAAATTTCTTCTTTGTTGACCTTCATGCCACGACCAATGTTAAAGCCGCGCGGTGGCATATGAAGGCGTGCCGCCGAAATTATATCTTTTTTGCCCATCAATAAGCCCGCACTCTGTGGGCCACGCATGGCTTTCCCACCCGAAACAACCACGAAATGAAAGCCCATGTCGTTGAAGCGCCAGAGGTTTTCCACGGGCGGTACGTCGGCGGCAATGTCGATGGAAGTTGGGATGTTGTGTTTCTTACCCAGCGCCACCCATTCTTCGTGCATGATTTTGCCTTTATCCGCTTCGATATGCAGAAAGTGCATCAGCGCCGTTTTTTCGTTAATGGCTTTCGCTACGTCTTCCACCGTTTCGACCTGAACAATTTTGCAGCCGGTATTCGTCAATGCGTGGTTGTAAACGATGTCGTGCGCTTTCTGGCAGATCACTTCGGTTTTCATACCTGTACCCTCAATATGGGGCAGCATCTCCACTTTTTTCTGGTCCATACCGGTCAGAATACCCGCCAATCCCAGGGTCATTCCTGAGAAAGCCCCCGACGTAACAACGGCCGATTCGGCGTGGGTTAACGTAGCAATTTTAGCGCCGACTTTATCCTGAATTTCATCGAGTAGACAGAATTCTTTTGCGCCGTAATTAATGGCGTCCAGCACTTCGTCGTGCATAAGCGAACCTGTCATGTAGGTCAACGTACCGGCCGCATTGATGAACGTGCGGATGCCAAATTCCTTGAACAGATCCCGCTTGGGCGCTACCAGCGGAGCGGCCGTTGAGGGTAAGGCGACTTCGCCACCTATCAAACCTCCCAGAAGTGGTACGCTCGATAGGTGCTTGATAATTTTACGTCTGCTGAGCATTCGATTAAGAGTATTATAAGCCGATATGATAAATTGTGGTGTCAGGTTATCAAAACAGACATAAAAGCTTGCCCAAATGTAAGGTTTGAGAAACTGAAACCACAAACGAAAGAA